>DATHSP010000312.1:0-15755 GCA_035464075.1 Thermoleophilia bacterium
GCGCCCCGGATCGTCCGGGCGGGGGCGCGGCCGTACCGGCCGCGCACCGGCCGTGCCCCCGCCGCGTACCCGCACCGGCCGCGCCCCCGCTGCCCGGCCAAACCGGCCGCCTCACCTTGTCCATCGCGCACAAGTGCGGGCGAAGTGCCTGCAAAGAGGGCCTGCAGTCGGCCCCGTGACGGGCCCGTCCGCCAGTTGCGCCGCGCGGAAGCGCTTTGATATATTCGCCGCGGTCGACTCCCGCCGCGCCTCCCGCGCTCGGCGTGCGTCCATCGCCGAACCCATGACGAGCGCGCATCTCACCAGTTGGCTCTACGTTTGGGCGTTCCTCTTCGCCGGGGCGGCGCTTGTCGTCGTCATCCTGCTGTTCTCGAAGCTCATCAACCCCCGCCACCCGAGCCCCGAGAAGCTGCAGGCGTACGAGTGCGGCATCCCCATGGTCGGCAACCCGTGGGCGCCGTTCGCCGTGCGGTACTACCTCGTCGCCCTGAACTTCCTCATCTTCGAGGTCGAGGCGATCTTCCTCTTCCCCTGGGCGCTGAGCTTCCGTGAGCTCGGCACCGCGGGGTTCATCGAGATGATGATCTTCGTCGGTGTCCTCGTCTGGGGTCTGGTGTACGCGTGGCGCAAGGGGGCCCTCAGTTGGGCATAGGCGACGACGTCATCCGCATGGTGCCCGACCGTCTCAAGGTCCAGTACCCCAAGCTCAGCGACTTCTCGCAGCCCAACGTCATCACGACGACCGCCGACCTGGTCTTCGCCTGGGCGCGCTCGCGCTCCGTCTTCCCGTTCACCTACGGCCTCGCCTGCTGCGCCATCGAGATGCTGAGCTCGGGCTTCGCCCGCTTCGACGTCGCGCGCTACGGCATGGAGGTCTTCAGGCCGACGCCGCGCCAGTGCGACCTGATGATCGTCGCCGGCACCCTCAATGAGAAGATGGCCCCCGTCCTCAAGCGCCTCTACGACCAGATGTCCGAGCCCAAGTGGGTCGTTTCCATGGGCGCCTGCGCGACCAGCGGCGGGCCCTTCTACGACGGCTACAACGTGGTCAACGGCGTCGACAAGGTCGTCCCCGTCGACGTCTACATCCCCGGCTGCCCGCCGCGCCCCGAGGCTCTCTTCCAGGGGCTCCTCGAGCTGCAGAAGGTCATCCGCCAGTACAAGTTCGTGCCCGAGCTCCCCGAGCCGGCGAAGCGGGGCTGAGGCGGGGCTCATGGCGCGCGAGGTGGGCAGGGTCGAGATCACGATGGAGGCGCTCTTCGCGCGGCTCGCCGCCGACTTCAGCGACGGGCTCGGCGACCTCCGCGTCCAGGAGCCCGACACGCTGGTCGCCGCGGTCGAGCGCGGCGCGCTCCACGCCCTCGCCGGGCGTCTCAAGGCGCACGAGCTCGGCTACGAGACGCTCAACTTCATCGCCGCCGTCGACCACGTGCGCCACCTCGAGGCCGTCTACCACCTCTACTCGTGGCACACCAACACGTGGCTCGAGCTGCACGTCGAGGTGCCGCGCGGCAAGGCCGAGCTCGACACCGTGACCGACGTGTGGCCCGCGGCCGACTGGCACGAGCGCGAGGCCTGGGACATGATGGGCATCCGCTTCAAGGGCCACCCCGACCTGCGCCGCATCCTGCTCAAGGACGACTTCATCGGTCACCCGCTGCGCAAGGACTACGTCGACCGGGCGGAGAACCACCCGCATGTTTGACCAGTTCGCGACCGCCGAGCCCGACGAGGCCATGAAGCTCGCCATCCGGCGGGTCGAAGAGACGACCGCCGCCGGCGAGGGCTCCTACCTCGAGGGCCTCGAGCTCAACGAGGTGATCGTCAACATGGGGCCGCAGCACCCGTCGACCCACGGCGTGCTGCGCCTGGTCGTCACCCTCGACGGCGAGCTCGTGCGCGACGTGATCCCGGTCATCGGCTACTTGCACCGCTGCAAGGAGAAGCTCGCCGAGAAGCGCACCTACTACCAGTACATCCCGATCGTCGACCGCACCGAGTATCTCGCCAGCATGAACTGCGAGTGGGCCTACGTGCTCGCCGTCGAGAAGCTCGCCGGCATCGTCCCGACGCGGCGCGCCGAGTTCATCCGCGTCATCACCGGCGAGCTCATGCGCATCGCCAGCCACCAGGTCGCGGTCGGCACCTTCGTCGCCGACCTCTCGCCGCTGGGCACGGCGATGGTCTTCTACTGTTTCAACGACCGCGAGCGCATCCTCGACCTGCTCGAAGAGGTGAGCGGCGCGCGCATGATGTTCAACTACTTCCGCTTCGGCGGCGTGCGCTACGACCTGCCCGACGGCTGGGTCGAGAAGTGCCGCGCGCTGATGAAGGACATGCCGAAGCTCATCGACCAGTACGAGTCGCTGGTCAACGACAACGCGATCTTCCTCCAGCGCACCAGCGGCAAGGGCGTCATCACCCAGCAGGACGTGGCCGACTACGGCATCACCGGGCCCAACGCGCGTGCCTCGGGCATCGACCTCGACCTGCGCCGCGCGCGACCGTACTCGGTCTACCCCGAGCTCGACTTCGAGGTCTGCACCGGCACGCACGGCGACGTGCTCGACCGCTACCAGGTGCGCATCGACGAGATGCGCGAGTCGGTGAAGATCGTCGAGCAGTGCCTCGACATGCTGCCGCGCGGCCCCGTGCAGATCGGCAGCCTGCGCCCGCCGTACGTGATCCAGCCGCCGCCGGGCTCGTGCTACGTCGGCCAGGAGAACCCGCGCGGCGAGTACGGTGTCTACATCGTCTCCGACGGGTCGCGGTACCCGTACCGGCTCAAGTACCGCGACCCCTGCTTCTGCAACCTGCAGATCTTTGGCAAGCTGCTGCCGGGCAACAAGATCGCCGACGCCGTCGCGATCTCGGGCAGCATCGACCTCGTGCTCGGGGGGATCGACCGCTGATGGCCTGGTACTGGGAGGTCCTGCGCGCGATCGTCGTGATCGTCGTCGCCTACATGGTGGTGTTCGTCGCGGCGCTCGTGAACATCGTCTTCGAGCGACGCGCCCTCGCCTTCATGCAGGACCGGCACGGCCCCAACCGCACCGGCCCGCACGGCGTGCTGCAGAGCATCGCCGACGCCTTCAAGATGATGGGCAAAGAGGACTTCCGCCCGGCGCTCGCCGACCCGGTCATGTTCACGCTGGCGCCGATCATGGTGATGATCGGCGCCGTCGCCGTGCAGCTGGTGATGCCCTACACCAAGGGGTTCACCCCGCGCGCCCTCGAGATCGGCCTCATCTACATCGTCGCCGTCACCGGGTTCACGACGATCGCCATCCTCGTCGGCGGCTGGTCGTCGCGCAACAAGTACTCCCTGGTCGGGGCGCTGCGCGCCGCCGCGCAGATGATCTCCTACGAGATCCCCATGCTGCTCGCGCTGGTCGCCGTCGCCCTCTGCGCGAGCTCGCTCAACCTCGACACCGTGGTCGAGCTGCAGAGCGGGTACCGCTGGCTGGTCTTCATCGCGCCCTTCACCTTCCTGATCTACGCGATCGCCGCCATCAGCGAGCTCAACCGCGGCCCGTTCGACCTGCCCGAGGCCGAGTCCGAGCTGGTCGCCGGCTACGGCTCCGAGTACTCGGGCATGCGTTTCGGCATGTTCTTCCTCAACGAGTACGCCGGTATGACGATCATGTCGATGATCGCCGTCGCCCTGTTCTTCGGCGGCTGGCACGGACCCTTCGAGGACCTCATCGTGATCGGCGGCGTCGCCGTCGTCCCCTTCGTCTGGTTCATGGTCAAGACGTACGTGCTGGTCTTCTGCCTGGTCTGGGTGCGGCTCTCGCTGCCCCGCCTCCAGGTCGACCAGCTCATGGGCTTCGCCTGGAAGGTCCTCGTCCCCGCCGGCCTGTTCAACATCGCCGGCGTGGCGGCGGCGATCCTCTGGGTGCCCCAGTGGCGCATCGGCGTGGCCGTCTTCAGCTGGGCGACGCTCATCGTCTTCGTGGGTCTCTTCGACCCGGTGCTCAAGTGGCGCCTGCGCAGGGAGCGCGGGCGCGTGCCGGTGGTGAGCTCGTAATGCTCGGCATGTTCAAGGCCATGCGCACGACGATCCGCCACCTGCCGCGCAAGCCGATCACCGTGCAGTACCCCGAGGAGCGGCCGGCGCTGCCCGAGCGCAGCCGCGGCCTCTTCCGCGTGGTCATCGACCCGGTGAGCGGCGAGCCGCGCTGCCGCGCCTGCACGCTCTGCGAGACCAACTGCCCGGTGCAGGTCATCCGCGTCAACTACGCGAGCAGGTACGAGCTGCCGCTGCCCAACGCGGCGCGCGTCGCCGACGCCCGCATCGAGCTGCAGCCGCCGGTCGACATGAAGCTCCTCACGCCGGTGCTCGACGACTGGCGCGAGCACGGCACCGGGCTGATCGCCGTGATGCAGAACACGCAGGAGCAGTACGGCTACCTGCCGCGGGCGGCGATCCGCGAGATCTCGACCCAGACGGGGGTCAGCCTCTCGCAGATCTACGGCGTGGCCAGCTTCTACAACCAGTTCCGCCTCTCGCCGATCGGCAAGTACGTGATCGACGTCTGCCACGGCACCGCGTGCCACGTGGCCGGCGCGCCGCTCATCACGGCGGCCCTCGAGGAGGAGCTCGGAGTGGACGAAGGCAAGACCACCAAGGACATGCTGTTCACCCTGAGCTCGGTGGCCTGCATGGGCGCCTGCTCGCAGGCCCCGGTGATGCGCATCGGCGACGAGACCTACGGCAACCTGACTCCCGACCGCACCCGCAAGATCATCCGCGACGCCATGGCGCAGGTGGGCGCCGTGAAGGGGTGAACGCGCCATGAGCGACGAGCACACGACACCGACACACGACGACACGCCGCCGGCCGCGCCGGCGAGCGAGGCCCAGGGCGACGCTCAGGCTGGCGTCCAGGCCGGCGCCCACGGCGACGACCCGGGCGCCGCCCAGAGCGAGGCGCGCAGCGAGGCGAGCAGCGAGGCGCGCAACGTCAAGGTAGAGCCGGCCGGCGACGGCCGCTTCAAGGTGACCGTCTGCGCCGGCACCGCCTGCGTCTTCGCCGGCTCGATGGCGGTCTACGAGGCCTTCGTCGAGGAGGTCGCGGCGGCCGGGCTCGGCGACAGGGTCGACGTCTCGATCATCGGCTGCCACGGGCTCTGCTCGCAGAGCCCCGTCGTGGTCTGCAGCGACGACAGCTTCTACGGCGGCCTCAAGCCGACCGACGTGGCCGCCGTCGTCGAGCAGCACCTCCAGGGCGGGGCGCCGGTCGAGAAGCTCCTCTACAAGGACCCCGCGACCGGCGCGCCCGTGCGCGACTGGCACGAGATCGGCTTCTACAAGCAGCAGACCCGCATCGCCCTGCGCAACGTCGGGGTCATCGACCCCGAGAGCCTCGAGGAGTGCCTGGCGCGCGGCGGCTACGAGGCCGCGCGCACCTGCCTCACCGAGAAGACGCCCGAGTGGATCATCGAGCACGTCACCGACTCGGGCATCCGCGGCCGCGGCGGCGCCGGCTTCCCCACCGGCGTCAAGTGGGAGTTCGCCCACAAGTCGCCGGGGGCCGAGAAGTACATCATCTGCAACGCCGACGAGGGCGACCCCGGGGCGTTCATGGACTGCTCGATCCTCGAGGGCGACCCGCACGCCGTCATCGAGGGTCTGCTGATCGGCAGCTACGCGATCGGCGCCCACGAGGGCTACGTCTACGTGCGCGCCGAGTACCCGCTGGCCGTCAAGCGCCTGACTCAGGCGATCGCCGACGCCGAGGCGCGCGGCTTCCTCGGCGACGACTGCTTCGGCTCGGGCTGGCGCTTCCACCTCCACATCAAGCTCGGCGCCGGGGCCTTCGTCTGCGGCGAGGAGACGGCGCTGATCGCCTCGATCGAGGGCAATCGCGGCATGCCGCGCACGCGGCCGCCCTACCCGGCGGTCTCGGGGCTCTGGGGCAAGCCGACCAACATCAACAACGTCGAGACCCTGGCCAACATCGCCTGGATCATCAACAACGGCGCCGCGGCGTACGCCACCCTCGGCGCCGAGCGCAGCCGCGGCACCAAGGCCTTCAGCCTGGCCGGCAAGATCGTCAACGGCGGCCTCGCCGAGGTGCCCATGGGCTCGAGCCTGCGGCACATCATCTTCGACGTCGGCGGGGGCATCAAGGACGGCCGCGAGTTCAAGGCCGTGCAGCTCGGCGGCCCCTCGGGCGGCTGCCTGCCGGCCTCGCTGCTCGACACGCCGATCGACTACGAGAGCCTCGCCGCCACCGGCGCCATCGTCGGCTCCGGCGGCATGGTCGTGGTCGACGACCAGACCTGCATGGTCGACCTCGCGCGCTTCTTCCTCCAGTTCACCCAGCGCGAGAGCTGCGGCAAGTGCGTCCCCTGCCGCCTGGGCACCAAGCGCATGCTCGAGACCCTCGACCGCATCATGGCCGGCGACGGCCGCGAGGAGGACCTCGACCTGCTCGAGGAGCTCTCCCACTACATCATCGACGGCACGCTCTGCGCCCTCGGCGGCACCGCTCCCAACCCGGTGCTGACCACTCTCAAGTACTTCCGCGAGGAGTACGAGGCGCACGTGCGCGACAAGCGCTGCCCGGCGGGCAAGTGCAAGGCCCTCATCACCTACTACATCGACCCCGAGGCCTGCACCGGCTGCACCCTGTGCGCCAAGAAGTGCCCGACCAACGTGATCGCCGGCGACAAGAAGCAGCCGCACGTCATCGACGTCGCCGGCTGCATCAAGTGCGACACCTGCCGTCAGGTCTGCAAGTTCGACGCGGTCAAGATCCGCTCGGGCATCGCCCAGACGGCGGAGGTGTGACGGGTATGGCGACGACCGCCGACGACCTCACCGCGAAGCAGACCGTGCGCCCCGACCAGGTCGCGCTGACGATCGACGACCAGGAGGTCGTCTGCGATCTCGGCGAGACGATCCTCGAGGCGGCGCAGCGCGTCGGCATCCACATCCCCACCCTGTGCTACGAGCCGCGGCTGCCGGCCACGGCCGCCTGTCGCATCTGCATGGTCGAGGTCGAGGGTGCGCGCAAGACCCTGCCGAGCTGCTCGACGGTGGCGACCGAGGGGATGGTCGTGCGCACCAACACCGACCGCGTGCGGGCGATGCGCCACCTCTACCTCGAGCTGCTGCTCTCCGACCACAACTCGTTCTGCACGCCGCCCTGCCGCGACGCCTGCCCGACGCACATCAAGATCCCGCAGTTCCTCGAGTACATCGCCCACAAGGACTACAAGAACGGCGTACGCAAGCTGCGCGAAGACCTGCCCTTCCCGGCGGTCCTCGGCCGCGTCTGCCCGCGCCCCTGCGAGGGCCCGTGCCGGCGGCAGCTGGTCGAGCACCCGATCACCATCTGCTGGCTGCACCGCTTCATGGCCGACCAGTGCATCGACGAGGAGCAGACCGGCGAGCTGCTGCTGCCGGTCGAGCCCAAGCCCGACAGCGGCAGGCGCATCGCCATCGTCGGCGGCGGCCCCGCCGGCCTCGCCTGCGCGTTCTACGCCCGTCTCGAGGGGCACGCCGTCAAGATCTTCGAGGCGATGCCCAAGACGGGCGGCATGCTGCGCTACGGCATCCCCAGCTACCGCCTGCCGCGCGACCTCCTCGAGAAGGAGCTCAACGTGCTCTGGCGGCTCGGGGTCGAGCTCCAGACCGAGGCGCGCCTCGGCGTCGACTACCAGCTCGAAGACCTCTTCGAGCAGGGCTTCGACGCCGTCTTCCTCGCCATGGGCGCCTTCAACTCCAACGACATGCGCATCGAGGGCGAAGACGCCGACGGCGTCGTCACCGCGGTCGACTTCCTCGGCGAGCTCGAGCTCACCGGCGACGTCCACGTCGGCGACAAGGTCACCGTCATCGGCGGCGGCTTCACCGCCATGGACGCCTGCCGCACCTCGATCCGCAAGGGGGCGAAGGAGGTCACCTGCCTCTACCGCCGCTCGCGCAAGGAGATGCCGGCGCACCACACCGAGGTCGACGAGGCCGAGGAGGAGGGCGTCAGGCTGGAGCTGCTCTGCGCCCCGCTGCGCGTGCTCACCGACGCGGCCGGCAAGGTGTCCGGCATCGAGATGCAGCGCATGGAGCTCGGCGAGCCCGACGCCTCGGGCCGCCGCCGGCCGGTGCCGGTCGAGGGCAGCGAGTTCGTCGTCGAGTGCGACCAGGTCATCACCGCGATCGGCCAGTACCCCAAGCTCGACGGCACCAGCGAGGAGCAGGGCGTCAAGCGCACCAAGTGGCGCACGATCGAGGTCGACGACTTCACCTTCCAGACCGCCGACCCCAAGGTCTTCGCCGGCGGTGACTGCGTGCTCGGCGCGCAGACCGTGATCCAGGCCGTCGCCCAGGGCAAGAAGGCGGCCTGGAGCATCGACGCGTACCTGCGCGGCGAGGACATGGCCGCCGTCTCGGCGAGCCTGCGCGAGCTCAAGGCGACGCCGTTCTTCCACGCCCTCTCGGCGAAGAAGGACCTCGACCCGACCATCCAGCGCATGGCCGAGATCCCGCCGGTCTTCATCGACATGACCACCGACGTGTCGCACCCGTCGCCGCCGGCCGAGATGCCCAAGCTCGCGCCCGAGGAGCGCAAGACCGACTTCAGGCAGATCGAGCTCGGCTTCACCGAGGACGAGGCGATGCGCGGCGCCGACCTCTGCCTCGACTGCTACTGCCCCGCCAACGGCAGCTGCGACCTGCAGCGCTACAGCATCGAGTACGAGGTCTTCAGCAACCGCTTCCACGGCGGCGGGGCGCACGACTACGAGGCCGACTTCCGCCACGACTTCATCATGCGCGAGCCCAACCGCTGCATCAACTGCGGCCGCTGCGTGCGCGTCTGCCGCCTCGAGGTGGGGGCGAGCTGCTACGACAACATGGGGCGCGGCTACGACACGATCGTCTCGACCGCCGACAACATGCCCCTGCAGATGGTGGGCTGCGTCTCCTGCGGCAAGTGCGCCGAGACCTGCCCGACGGGTTCGATCGTGACCAACCCCCGCGTGCTGGCGAGCTACGACCTCGACGAGAGCCGCTGCATCTTCTGCGGGGAGTGCGTCGAGGTCTGCCCGTACGACGCCCTCGAGCAGACCGAGTTCTTCGAGCTCGCCGGCTTCAGCCGCACGGCGATGGCCGGCCAGTCGCTCTTCGTGAGTGAGGCGCGCGCGGCCGACCCCCTGCGCGAGACCGTGCCCGACCTGGTGCCGCACGTCCACGACGCCGCCCTCGGGCAGGGCTGGACCTGGGACCCGATCGAGGACGACCCGGTCGACCTCGAGGCCTTCGTGCGCGGCGACGGCGGCAACGGTGACGGCGGCGCGAGCGCGGAGGAGGAGGGCTGATGCCGGGCGGCGACTTCCATCCGGTACTCTTCTTCATCGTCGCCTTCTGGATCCTCGCCTGCGCGCTCGGCGTCGTGCTGTTCCGCAAGATCATCTACTCGGCCGTCTCGATGATCTTCTGCTTCCTCGGCGTCGCCTTCGCCTACGCGCTGCTCAACTCGGCCCTGGTCGCCATCATCCAGGTCCTCGTGTACGTCGGGGCGATCTCGATCGTGGTCATGTTCGCGATCATGCTCACCGAGGCCCAGCACGGCCGCTACGGGCTGTTCTTCAACCGCCAGACCGTCTTCGCCGCGCCGCTCGCCGTGGCCGGCGCGCTGATCGTCGCCGCGGCCATCGTGAGCTCGGAGGTCGCCGGCGTCGGCGACGTCTCGCTCAACCTGAGCCTGCGCGAGGTCTCGAAGCTGATCTTCAACTACTACGTGCTGCCCTTCGAGTTGATCTCGCTGGTGCTCCTCGCGGCGATGGTCGGCGCGATCCTGCTCGCCCGGCAGGAGGAGGGTGAGCGCCGATGACGGCCCTCGAGTGGTGGCTCGCCCTCAGCGTCATGCTCTTCTGCATCGGCGCTTTCGGCGTGCTCGCGCGGCGCAACGTGATCCTCATCGTCCTGACCCTCGAGCTCATGCTCAACGCTGTCAACATCGCCCTCGTCGCGATCGCCAACTTCCGCATCGGCTCGCCGGGCGCCGGCGTCATGTTCGCGCTCTTCATCATCACGCTCGCCGCGGCCGAGGTCGCGATCGGGCTCGCCATCGTCGTGGCCAACTACCGCACGCATCGCACCGTGCAGGCCGACAGCTTCAGCGAGCTCAAGGGGTAGGCGTGCGGCCACGGTCACAGGAGCAGCCCGCGTGAGCACGCTCATCGCCCTCATCCCGGCGCTGCCGTTCGTCGGTTTCGTGGTCACGCTGCTCCTGGGCAAGCGCCTCTTCGGCCGCCAGGCGCACCTGCTCGCCACGGCGCTCGTCACGGCGTCGTGCGTGCTCGCGCTGATCGTCTTCGCCCAGCTCTTCCAGCACCCCGAGGAGCCGCTCGAGGTGAGCCTCTTCACCTGGGTCACGGCCGGCGAGTTCACCGTGCAGTGGGGCTACTACGTCGACTCGCTCACGGCGATCATGCTCGTCGTCGTCGGCGTCATCGGCATGCTCGTGCACTACTACTCGATCGGCTACATGCACGGCGACGAGGGCTACTATCGCTTCTTCGCTTACCTCAACCTGTTCATGTTCGCGATGTTCGTGCTGATCCTCGCCGACAACTTCCTCCTGCTCTTCCTCGCCTGGGAGGGCGTGGGCCTCTGCTCCTACCTGCTGATCGCCTTCTGGTTCCGCAAGAAGAGCGCCAGCCAGGCGGGCAAGAAGGCCTTCCTCGTCAACCGCGTCGGCGACTTCGGCTTCATGCTCGGCATGTTCCTCATCTTCGTGACCACCGGCACGCTGCAGTTCACCGGGGTCTTCAGCGAGGCCGAGACGATCGGCTCGGCGACGATGGCCTGGATCTGCCTGCTGCTCTTCACCGGCGCGATCGGCAAGAGCGCCCAGTTCCCGCTGCACGTGTGGCTGCCCGACGCCATGGAGGGCCCGACCCCGGTCAGCGCCCTGATCCACGCCGCCACCATGGTCAACGCCGGCGTCTACATGGTGGCGCGCGCCTACCCGCTCTTCATCGAGTCGGAGGCGGCGATGCTCGTGGTGATGATCGTCGGCACGTTCACGGCGATCTACGCGGCCGTCATCGCCATCACCCAGCACGACATCAAGAAGGTCATCGCCTACTCGACCATCTCCTCGCTCGGCTTCATGTTCATGGCCCTGGGCTCGGGAGCGTGGGTCGCCGGCATCTTCTACCTCTTCGCGCACGGTTTCTTCAAAGGCCTGCTCTTCCTCGCCTCGGGCTCGGTGATCCACGCCATGTCGGGCGAGCAGGACATGCGCTTCATGGGTGGGCTGCGCAAGAAGCTGCCCGTGACCTTCTGGACGATGCTGATCGGGGCGTTCGCCATGACCGGCGTGCTGCCGGCGGCCGGCTTCTGGGCCAAGGACGAGATCCTCGCCGGCGCCGCCATCGAGGGGTTCTGGATCGTCTGGGGGGTCGGCATCGTCACTGCCTTCCTCACCTCGATCTACATGTTCCGCCTCATCTTCCTCACCTTCTGGGGCGAGAACCGCTCGTCGGCGGAGGTCCAGGCCCACATCCACGAGTCGCCCGCCGTGATGACCGTGCCGCTCGTGCTCCTGGCGATCCCTTCGGCGCTGCTCGGCGGCCTCGTGGGCTGGCCGCCGGAGGCGGGCTGGGTGCACACCTTCCTCGAGCCCGTCTTCTTCGACCTGCACCACGAGGACTTCGTCTGGGTCGGCGAGGGCGGCGGCCTCATGCTGATCTCGATCCTCGTCGTGCTGGCGGGCCTCGCCGTCGCCTGGTACATGTACCTGCGGCGGCCCGAGCTGCCGACGCGCGTCGCCAGGCGCGCCGGCCCGGCGTACACGGCCTCACTGCGCAAGCTCTATATGGACGAGGTCTACGAGGTGGCGCCGATCCGCAGCACCGTCGCCGTCTCCAAGGGCCTCTGGGTGGGCGTCGACGAGGCCGCCATCGACGGCGCCGTCAACGGCCTCGCCCGCCTCTGGGCGTGGGCCGGCGCCGGCCTGCGGCCGCTGCAGACCGGCCGCCTGCAGAACTACGCCCTGGCCATCTTCCTCGGGATGGTCGTCCTCGTCGTCGTCGTGCGCTGGTTCTGAGAGGGGAGGGGAGATGAGCTGGGGCGAACAGATCGGCTTCCCGATCCTCTCGGTGATCACCTACCTGCCCCTGGCCGGGGTCCTCCTCATGCTGCTCGTGGCGCGGGGCCGGCCGGTCGTGTACAAGACCATCGCCCTGCTGACGACGCTGGCCGCCTTCGTGCTCAGCGTCGTCATGCTCGTCGCCTTCGACCGCGGCGCCGCCGGCATGCAGTTCGTCGAGGACTTCGAGTGGATCGCCCAGCTCAACATCCGCTACGGCTTCGGCGTCGACGGCATCGCCGCCCTGCTGCTCGGCCTGACCACCCTGCTCGGCGTCGTCGTGATCGTCGGCAGCTGGAACTACGCGAAGGACCGCGAGATGGGCTTCTTCATCTCGCTGCTGCTCCTGCAGACCGGCATGGCCGGCGTGTTCTGCGCCACCGACCTCTTCCTCTTCTACGTCTTCTGGGAGGTCATGCTCGTCCCCATGTACTTCCTCATCGGCATCTGGGGCGGCCCGCGGCGCATCTACGCGGCGATCAAGTTCTTCCTCTTCACCCTGGTCGGCAGCCTGCTCATGCTGGTCGCGATCATCGCCCTCGTGTACTACGTCGACTCGAGCAACGGGGGGCTGACCTTCAACATCCAGGAGCTGGGTCAGCAGGTGCTGCCCTACAAGCTGCAGTTCTGGGCCTTCCTCGCCTTCTTCGTCGCCTTCGCGATCAAGGTGCCGATGTTCCCCGTGCACACCTGGCTGCCCGACGCCCACGTCGAGGCGCCGACCGCCGGCTCCGTCATCCTGGCGGGCGTGCTGCTGAAGATGGGCGGGTACGGCATGCTGCGCTTCTGCCTGCCGTTCTTCCCCGACGCGGCCGTCGACTTCATCCCCATCGTGGTCGCGCTCTCGGTCGTCGCCATCATCTACGGGGCCCTCGTCTCACTGGTGCAGAAGGACCTCAAGAAGCTCGTCGCCTACTCGAGCGTGAGCCACATGGGCTTCGTGACCGCCGGCATCTTCGCCTCGATCGGCCTGATCGGCAACGCCGCCGGCATGGAGGGCGCGATCCTCGTGATGCTGAGCCACGGGGTGCTCACGGGGGCGCTCTTCCTCATGGTCGGGTTCGTCTACGAGCGCACGCACACGCGCGAGATCGCCGCCATGGGCACGCTGGCCAAGCCGCTGCCGGTGGCGGCCGGGTTCTTCATGTTCTTCGTGCTCGGGTCGCTCGGCCTGCCCGGCCTGAGCGGCTTCATGGGCGAGTTCCTCAGCCTGCTCGGCGTGTTCGAGTACTCGCGCTGGCTGGCGGCGGTCGCCGCCCTCGGCGTGATCCTCGCCGCCTGCTACCTGCTCTGGATGTACCAGCGCGTGTTCTTCAACGACCGCGGCGACGACGACGTCATGCCGCCCGGGCCGCTGCGCGACCTCGGCGCCCGCGAGATCGTCGCCCTCCTGCCGCTCGTCGTCTTCGCCGTGTGGATGGGCGTCTACCCGAACACCTTCCTCGAGTTCCTGCACGTGCCGGTCCAGGAGATCCTCGACCGGGTCACGCCGGCGCTGCCGGAGGCGGGCGCCGGCGGGTTCGCCCAGGTGATCGAGCTCGCGAAGGGGCTCTTCTGATGAACGAGCATGACGTCACCCTCATCCTGCCCGGTCTCGTCGTGGCGGGGACGGCCCTGGTCGTGCTCGCCGTCGACCTGGTCGTGACGCGCAAGGCCGTGCTCGCCTGGGTCGCCTGCGGCGGCCTCGTGGCCGCCGCCGCCGTGGCGCTCGGCCAGTGGATGCGCGTCGAGGACGGCGTCCTCACCTTCACCGGGCGCGAGCCGCAGGCGGGCTTCCACGGCATGATCGGCCTCGACAGGTACGCCCTCTACGCCGTGCTCCTCTTCTGCGGCATCGGCGTGGTCACCGTGCTGCTGTCCGACGCCTACATCACCCGCCACCACGACCCCCACGGCGAGTTCTACGGGCTCCTGCTGCTGGTGATCGTCGGCATGATCGGCATGGCGGTCTCGACCGACCTCATCATGCTGTACATCAGCTTCGAGCTCATGTCGCTGCCCACGTACGTGCTGGCCGGCTCGCTGCGCGCCGACCCACGCTCCGGCGAGGCCTCGCTCAAGTACTTCGTCAACGGCGCCTTCGCCTCGGCGATCCTCGCCTTCGGCATGGCCCTGCTCTACGGTGCGTCGGGCCAGACCAACTACGCGAGCATCGCCGAGGGTCTCGCCGGGCTGGGCGACGGCACCAGCGGCCTCACCATCGTCGCCCTCGTGCTCGTCGTCGTCGGCTTCGCCTTCAAGGTCTCGGCCGTACCGTTCCACAGCTGGGCGCCCGACGTCTACGAGGGCGCCCCCACGCCGGTCACCGCCTTCATGTCGGTGGGGATCAAGGCCGGCGCCTTCCTCGGCTTCCTCAAGCTCTTCACCGTGGCGACGGGTACGGCGGCCGAGCCCTGGACCGACGCCCTCATCATCCTCGCGATCGCCACCATGGTGGTCGGCAACGTGCTCGCCCTGCCGCAGCGCAACCTCAAGCGCATGCTCGCCTACTCGAGCATCGCCCACGCCGGCTACCTGCTGCTCGGCCTCGTCGCCGTCGGCGCCTCGGGCGATCCCGCCGGCTCGAGCGCCGTGCTCTTCTACCTCGCCGCCTACGCGGCGATGAACCTCGGCGCCTTCGGTGTTCTCGTCTGGATCCGCAACCGCCGCGCCTTCGGCTACACGCTCGACGAGATCACCGGTCTCAGCCGCAGCATGCCGGGCGCGGCGCTCGTGCTCTCCATCTTCATGCTCTCGCTCACGGGCATCCCCCCGCTGATCGGCTTCTGGGGCAAGTTCTACCTGTTCACCGCGGTCATCGACGCCGGCTACACGTGGCTGGCGATCATCGCCGTGATCATGAGCGCGGTCTCCGCTTACTACTACCTGCGCGTCGTGTGGCTCATGTACTTCCGCGAGCGGCCCGACGAGCTGGACGACGTCGTGCCCGACCCCGCCGGCCGCTCGCTCGGCGTCAACGTGGCCCTGGGCATCGCCATCGCGGGGGTCGTGCTGATCGGCTCGTACCCGCAGCCGGTGCTGCGGGCCGCCGAGGCGGCGCTGCGCGTCGTCGTCGGCGGCTGACGGCGGCGGCCGTGAGCCGGCGCGGGCACGGGCCGTGTCGTGAGCGTCCTCGTGCGCACCTCCGCGTGAAGTCGCTCTCGCCCGCGGCGTCCGCCGGCGGCAGCATGCCGAAGGCCGCCTCGTGAACCTCCTCTTCGTCGGCGAAGTCTTCGGGCGGCCCGGGCGCGACGCCCTGCTGGGCTGGCTGCCGGGCTTCGTCGCCGAGCGCGACGTCGGCTTCGTGGTCGCCAACGGCGAGAACGCCGCCAACGGCGCCGGCATCACCTCCAAGATCGCCCTGCGCCTGCTCGACGCCGGCGTCGACGTGATCAGCACCGGCAACACCGTGTGGCGGCAGAAGGAGGTCTTCGACTTCCTCGCCCGCGACGAGCGCATCGTGCGGCCGGCGAACTACCCCGAGGGCGCGCCGGGCCGCGGCCTCACCGTCCGCCCGGCGCGCGACGGCAGCGCCGTCGCCGTGATCGACCTCGCCGGCAGCCTCTTCATGGACACCGGCCTGAGCCCCTTTCGCATCGTCGACCGCCTGGTCGACCAGGCGGAGCGGCAGGCCGAGACCATCGTCGTCGACCTGCACGCCGAGGCGAC
>DATHSP010000313.1:0-4623 GCA_035464075.1 Thermoleophilia bacterium
TGCGGCGCGGCGGCCCGACGTGCTGCGGCGCGGCGGCCCGGCGGTGGGCGCCGGGGCCGTCCGGGTGGCTCCCGTCAGGCTCCTGGCGACGCTCGCCCCCAGCTTGCCGCCCGCCCGCGGGCTGTGGTAGCATCCCGCGGCCATGCCGTCGTGGCGTGGTCAGACGAAGGGATCACGTGGCCAACATCGCCCAGCAGAAGAAGCGTAACCGGCTGGCCGTCAAGCAGCGGCTGCGCAACCGGCACGCCAAGTCGACCATCAAGACGCTCTTCAAGCAGCTCGACGCCACGGTGGCCGAAGAGCAGACCGACGAGGCCGCGAGCCTCGCCCGCCTGCTGACCCGCCGCATCGACCAGGCCGCCGCCAAGGGCGTCATCCACAAGAACAGCGCCGCCCGCAAGAAGAGCCAGGTCGCGCACATCCTCGCGCGCCTCCCCGGCTGACCGGCGCCCGCCGCTCAGCCGGTCACCGCCCGGCTCACCCCTCTTCAAGCATCCGCGCCAGCGCCAGCTCGAGGACGAGGCGCGCGCCCTGATCGGCGCCGCCGGCGCTCTCCAGCGTCGCCGGCGGCTTGCCCTTCATCCCCGTCTCCGCGGCGGCGAGCGCCACGAGCGCCCGGCGCACCTCGGCCGGCCCGAACGTCCTTCGCTGCTCCAGCAGCTTCTTCGCCGTGAAGGGATGCACGCCGAGCTCCTTGGCGACCTGGCCGCCCTCCAGGCGCTCCTGCCCGCCCGCCAGCTCGTGCAGAGCCCCCAGCTGACGCACGTGACGCAGCAGCGCGTAGAGCACGCGCCCCGCGTCGTCGCCGCCGGCGAAGACCTGCTCGAGCAAGGCGAACGCGCGCGCCCGCTGCCGGCGGCCCACGGCGTCGGTGAGGGCGAAGACGCGCGCCTCGACGGTGGCCGAACAGACGGCCTCGACCTCCTCCTCGCCGGCCTCGCCGCCGCCGCAGTAGGCGGCGAGCTTCTCGAGCTCGCGCTCGTAGATCTCGAGGTGCTCGCCGGCGCCCTCGTCGCTGCCCTCCGGCCAGCCGAGCAGGGCGACGAGACGCCGGCGCCCGCTCGACGTGAGCCGCAGGCCCTGGGCGCCGGCCCGCTTGTCGACCCAGGCGTCGAGCTCGCTCTTGCGCGGCACGTTCCAGGTGAAGACCTGCCCCGCCCGTGCCACGGCCTTGGCGAGCGCGTCGTCCTTGCCGTACTTCGCGGCCTCGACGGCGAGGATCGTGTCGGGCATCGGGTCCTCGAGGTAGGCCGCGAGACGGGTGCGCTGCGGGCTCTTCCAGGCCTGGGCGCTGGTGACGAGGATCAGGCGGCGGCCCAGCACGAAGCTCGGCGTCTGGGCCGCGTCGATCACTTCGTCCGGCCCCGTCTCCCGGGCGTCGAACACGGTGACGTTGAGGTCGCTCCCGGACTCCTCGACGACGCGCCGTCGGAGGCGGGCGACGCCGCGGCGCACGCGGGAGCGGTCGCTGCCGCGAAAGAGGTAGACGGACTCCAGGGGTGGCGGCTGGGCAGTCACGAGGCGAAGGATAGCACCGCGACCGTCGCCGGCGGTTCGACGCCGCCCACGGGCCTCGATAGCATGGGCCGCGGCCGTGACCGCCCGCGACCGACGGAGGATCAGCTCCAATGACCGATCTCCTCGCGACGCTCCCGCCGCTCGTCGCCGGGCCGGCGACGCTCCTCGCCGACACCACGCTCCCCTCCACCGGCACCCTCGCCCTGCTCGGCGTCGTCGCGCTCGTCCAGCTCGCCCTGCTCGCGGCCGCCCTCGTCGACCTGCTGCGCCGACCAGACGAGGCCGTGACCGGCGGGCGGCGCTGGGTGTGGATCATCGTCGTCGTGCTCCTGCAGTCCATCGGCCCGATCGCCTATTTCGCCGCCGGCCACCGGCCGCGCCCGGCCGACGACCCTGCGGGCGCCCGCGCGACGACGGTCCCGCCGGCCGGCGGCGAGACACGGCCGGCCGCACCCGATCCCGCCGACCGCAGACCCCCAGCCGAGGCACCGGTCGAGGGCGGAGTCCCGGCCGAGGCACCGGCCGAGGGCCCCGCCGCCCGCGTGGTCGACCTGCTGTACGGCCCCGCCGGCGACGCGACATCGCGGAGGTCGCCGAGCGACGGCGAGGACGGCCCGCCGCTGGGGGGCGCGCCACCGCCTGAGCGGGTCGATCGTGACTGAACTCCCGATCGAACTCACGGGGGTCGTCAAGACCTTCGGCGACGTGCGCGCCCTCGACGGCGTGACCCTGAGCGTCCCGGCCGGCTCCGTCTTCGGCTTCCTCGGACCGAACGGATCGGGCAAGACGACCACGCTCCGCCTCCTCACGGGGCTGGCGCGGCCGACCACGGGCCGGGTCAGCGTCCTCGGCGAGCGGCCGTTCCCCGCGTCGCCGGCGCTGCTCGCGCGGATCGGCTATCTCCCCGACGTCCCCCGGTTCTACGAGTGGATGACGGCCGCTGAGTTCCTGCGCTTCTCAGGCAGGCTCTTCGGCCTCGAGAGCGACGTCCTCGAGGAGCGCATCCAGGCCCTGCTCGAGCTCGCCGGGCTGGCCGATGTGGCGAGCAAGGTCGGCGGCTACTCGCGAGGCATGAAGCAGCGGCTCGGCGTGGCCCAGGCACTCGTGAACGCGCCCGACCTGCTGCTCCTCGACGAGCCCACGAGCGCCCTCGACCCGCTGGGCCGCAAGGAGATCCTCGACATGATCGCCGGCCTGCGCGGTCGCGCGACCGTGTTCTTCTCGACCCACATCCTCGCCGACGTGGAGCGCACCTGCGACACGGTGGCGATCCTTGACCGCGGCAGGGTCGCGGCCCAGGCGCCGATCGCCGAGTTGCGACGCAGGACGGGCCGCCATCGGGTGCTCGTCGGCGTCGACGACCCCGCACGTCTGGCCGCCGCCGTCGAGGGGCGCGCGTGGTCGACCGAGGTCGAGGTCGCGGGTCCCCTCGTGCGACTGACCGTCGGCGACCTCGCCGCGGCGCAACGCGACCTGCCCGCCATCGTGGCCGAGCTCGGCCTCGCGCTGACGCGCCTCGAGGCCGACGAGCTGTCTCTCGAGGAGGTCTTCGTCGATCTCGTGCGAGGGCGCCCATGAGCGGGTTCGCCGCCTTCGCCCGCAAGGAGCTCGCCGAGATCGTCCGCACGTGGCGCATCTGGGTGCTGCCCGGGGTGCTCGTGTTCGCCGCCCTCAGCGCCCCCGCGCTCTCGGCGCTGCTGCCGACCCTGGTGGAGCGTTTCGGAGAGACGCCCGGCCTCTCGATCGAGATCGGCGAGGTGACGGCCCTCGACGCCTACACCGAGTACCTCGGCAACCTCCGGGAGCTCGTCGCTCTGGCCGTGCTCATCGTGTACGGCGGCCTGATCAGCGGAGAGCTGCGCGGCGGGCCGGGCGTGCTGGTCCTCACCAAACCGCTCTCGCGCCCGGCCTACGTGCTCGCCAAACTGGCCGCGCAGGCGCTGCTGCTGATCGTCGCGACGGCCGCCGCCACGGCGCTCTGCATCGCGGCCACCGCCGCGCTGTTCGAGGTCGGGCCCGTCGGCGACGTGATCGCCGCCGTCGGCCTCTGGCTCGCCTACGCGCTCTGGCTTCTCTGTCTCGCCCTCACGCTGTCCAGCTTCCTGCCCGCCCCGGCGGCGGCCTCGGCGGCCGGCGTCGGCATCTACGTGTTGCTCGCCGTGCTCAGTCAGTTCGAATTCGCGCGCCCGACGTTCGCGCGGCTCCCGACCCTCGCCGGCGACGCGCTCGCCGGAGGCGCGGTCGACGTCGCCTGGCCGCTGCTGACCGCCTTGGCGACGGCCGCCGCGCTCGTCGCCCTCGCCGTCGCGCGCTTCGGCCGCCGGGAGATCTGAGGAGGGCGGGTGAGCCGGCAGGCGGGCGGGTGAGCCGGCAGGTGGGCGGGTGAACCGGCCGGCCGGCCGGTTCACCCGCCCGCCTCCGTCCACACGCGGAGCTCCGGCACGAGCACGGCATCCGCCACACCGGCCCCTGTCGCCGGATCGTCACCCGTCTCCCCAGGCCCGCAGACGACGATGTCGCCGGCGTGGTCGGTGCGCAGCAGGGGCACGCCGTGCGCGGCGAGGAGGTCCTCCATCTCGGGCGTCGGGTGCCCGAACCGGTTCGGCCCGACCGAGACCACGGCCAAGCGCGGAGACAGACGCTCGAGAAGCTCGGCGTCGAGCCCGCCCCGGCTGCCGTGGTGCGGCAGCTCGAGGATGTCGACCGGAGGCAGGTCCAGGGCGGCGAGGACCTCGCCCTCCGCGTCGCCGCTGACGAGCACGTCGACGCCGCCCAGCTCGACGAGGACGACGAGGGCCACGTCGTTCTCGGCCTGGTTGGCGTCGGTGGTGCCGGACGGCGCCGTGGGCAGCACGCGCAGGCTCCAGCCGTCGCCCCTCAGGCCCGCCGGCGAGGTGCAGACGGCGACCTCGGCGCCGGCGGAGCCCAGCTCGGCGCGCAGGCGCTCGAGGGTGGCGTCAGGCTCTTCGGGGCGGGGCATGAGCACCGCGTCGATCGGCAGGGCGCCGATCACGCCCTCAAGGCCTCCCGTGTGGTCGGCGTGCCCGTGCGAGAGGACCAGCAGGTCGATGCGGCGGACGCCGTGGAGGCGCAGCTCCTCGACCA
>DATHSP010000314.1:0-7557 GCA_035464075.1 Thermoleophilia bacterium
GGGCGGGAAACCGATCAGGTCACGCAGCTTCTCGTCCGCGTACACCATCACGCCCGTCCGCCAGTCCATCTCGGAGAACGCGAGACCGGCGAGCTCGGCGCCGGCAGCAAGGCGGGCCTCGCTCGCGCGAAGCGCCTGCGCCGCGCCCTGGCGCTCG
Source organism: Thermoleophilia bacterium (assembly GCA_035464075.1). GTDB lineage: Bacteria > Actinomycetota > Thermoleophilia > UBA2241 > UBA2241 > UBA2241. The sequence continues at coordinate 158 of DATHSP010000314.1, forward strand.
CTGATGTCGAGGGTGACCCCCATCATGCGATCGGCCTCCGAGGCGGACGTGTGCCGTGGGCGACCACGCGACAGGACCCAACGCTCGCCGCCCGCCGTCAGGATGCGGTAGTCGATCTTGAGCGGCTCGCCCGAGCGCGCGCGCCGGATCGCCTGCCTGACAGAGTCCCGGTCGTCCGGATGGACCGACGCCTCGAAACGTTCCAGATCGACGACCTCGTCCGGTCCGTAGCCGAAGATCGCTCGCGCTCTGTCCGTTGCCCAGAAGACCCCCGTCCGGAAGTCGAGTTCCCACAGCCCGGCCTCCGCCGAGTCCGCCGCCAGGGCCAGGCGCGCCTCGCTCTCGCGCAGGGCTTCGTCGGCGCGCTTTCGCGCCAGTGAGTTGGCGAAGACCTGGGCGACGAGCTGCAGTCGCATCACCAGTGCGCCCGGCCAGTCGTGCTCCTCGCGAGTGGTGTTGAAGCCGAGGGCGCCGACGGGCGCCGCGCCGCCGACCGAGAGCGGGAGTGTCAGGTTCGACTTGACCCCGAACAGGCGGAGGTTGTCGCGGTCCAGTGTGGCTGCCTCCGGGAGCTCATCGAGCGACGCGACGGCGACGGTGCGGCCGGCCAGCATCTCCCGCTGCAGCCAGGGGAAGTACTCCTGAGCGCTCATCCCTCGCATCGGGGGCAGCAGGTCCTCCTGCGAGCTGTAGGAGTGTGTGAGGGTGAGGGGTCCCTCGCCGGCGGTGGCCGTCTGCCACAGCGCGGAGAGATCGACCCCGAGCACCTCGCAGATGCGGCGCTGCACGTCTTCGATGGCGCCGTCGACCTCAGCGGGGGGAAGGTTGATGAACCGGGAGGAGAGGTCGGCGATCAGCGTCTCGAACTCGAGACGGCTTTCGAGGCGCTCGTCGGGGCGCGGTGATCCGTCCATCGCGACCACGGTATCAGGCTACGCCATGAGTCGCCCATCCGGGAGGCATGCCCGCAGTCTCGTGGATCCGCGGCGGCGAGCCGCCGGTCTGCGACGAGGGCTACGACCGGTGTGAGTCGGCGGGGGGCGCGAGGAACCCCTCGAGCAGGATCGTCACGGCCCGCTCGAGGGCGGCCGTCAGCGTCTCCTCGTCGAGGTCGCGAAGGCCGCCGGCCTCCACGACCCAGTGCCCTGCCGCCGCCCATCCGAGGTACAGGGTGACGGCCATGACCACCGCGAGGCGCGCGGTCGTCTCGGCGTCGGTCGCCACGGCGTCGTCGTCTGGCGTGACCGCCCGCGCATCGTCACGGGCGACGCGGCCCGCCAGCTCGATCAGGCGCTCCGTGGCACGGAAGTTGACGAGCGAGGACTCGAACGGCACACCCCGCAGGGCCGAGTCGACGATGAGCCGCAGGTAGGGGCGGTGGCGCGCGAGACCTTCGCGCAGCATCAGCGCCGCCGCTCGAGTCAGATCGTCGGCTCCCGCGGCGGCGTCGCGAATCACGTCCTCGTTGCGCGCGAGGACGGCCTTGTACAGGTCATCCTTCGTGCCGAAGTAGCGGTGGACGAGCGCGTGGGTGACGCCGGCGCGCTCGCCCACCTCCCGCATCGACGCGCCGTCGAACCCAAGCTGCGAGAACACCTGCTCGGCCGCGAGCAGGATCGCCTCTTCCGTCGCCGCACGACTGCGTCGTCGTGGTGTGGATCCCTTGGCAGGGGCGGCGGCTCTTGCCGTCGCACGTCCCCTGCGACGCGACCCTTCGTCCCTGCGGCTGCTCGACTCGGCGGATCCCGCCATCCGCTCCCCCGATCGTCGTTGGGCTCCTGAGCCGACCGGGCGTCTTCGCCGACGCGCCGTACGTCTCCCTGCGGCCTCGTGGGCTGCTCGCGGTCTCGACTCTGCCGATGGTCCGCACAGGACAAGCGTAGTGTAGAGTACTCGACGTTACCATAGGGTTACGTCAGACCGTCGAGGGTAGCCTGCGTCCGGGCTGCATGGGGCGCCTGCGCGCGAGGTCATGATCGGAGGAGCGATGGCAGAGGGCTACGAGGTGATCCTGGCCGGGTACCCGGCCGCGGAGACGGCGAAGCACGACTTCGACCAGCTCGTGGGGCTGGTGAAGGACAAGAAGGTCAAGACCGAGGGCCTGATCCTCGTCGAGCGTGACGAAAGCGGCGAGGTCCGCGTCACTGAGACCGGCGACCACCTGGGTCGCAAGGGTATGGGGTGGGGCGGCGGCGTCGGCGTCCTCGTTGGCCTGCTCTCGCCGCCGCTGCTGGCCGCGACTGCCGTCGGCGCCGCGGCGGGCGGGCTCGTCGGCAAGTTCGCCAAGCACAAGGTCAAGGGCGGGCTCGAGGAGGGCATGGGCAAGAACCTGAAGCCCGGCATGGCCGCCATCGTCGCCATCGTCGCCGCCGCCGATCGCCTGGCCGCCGAGCAGGCGATGGCGGGCTCGCCGGCCAAGTCGGTCGTGGCGATGGACGAGGGCGGGCTCAAGGGCCTCAAGGAGTCGCTCGCCGAGGCCGCGGGCAAGTTCAACCCGGATCGCACCGTGCTGCCGATCCCCGACCGCGCTTTCGGCGGGGTGGCGGGGCGTACGCTCGACAAGTCCGTCCCGGACTGGTCGATGATCCCCGGGCCGCAGCCACCGGAGGACGCACCCAACGTGCTCGTGGTCCTCATCGACGACGCCGGCTTCGGCAACCCGAGCACGTTCGGTGGCCCGATCGAGACACCGGCGCTGACCCGCGTCGCCGAGATGGGGCTAGCGTACAATCGCTTCCACGTCACGGCCATCTGTTCGCCGACGCGCTCCGCCCTGCTCACGGGCCGCAACCAGCACCGTGTCGGTTTTGGCTCCATCGCCGAGTACCCAGGACCCTTCCCCGGCTACACGGCCGCCGTTCCGAAGAGCTGCGCACCCGTCGCCCGCATCCTGAAGGACAACGGCTACGTGACCGGTGGGTTCGGCAAGTGGCACCTCACACCCGACAACGTCCAGGGTGCGGCGGGTCCCTTCGACCGCTGGCCGAGCGGATGGGGCTTCGATCACTACTGGGGCTTCCTCAGTGGCGCAGCCGGGCAGTACGACCCGATCATCACGCAGGACAACTGGGCGCTCGGCGTTCCCGAGAACGAGGACGGCACGCAGTACTACTTCCCGGACGACATCACCGACAAGGCCATCGAATGGATCCACGCGGTCCGGGCGCAGGATCCGGGCAAGCCCTGGCACATCTACTACTCGACCGGCTGCGCTCACGCGCCGCACCATGTGGGCACCGAGTGGTCCGATAAGTACAAGGGCAAGTTCGACGACGGCTGGGACGCCCATCGCGAGAAGATCTTTGCGCGTCAGAAGGAACTCGGCGTCATCCCGCAGGACGCCGAGCTCACCCCCAGGCCAGACCTCTTCCCCGCGTGGGACTCGCTGAACGATGACGAGAAGAAGCTCTACACGCGCCAGATGGAGGTGTACGCGGGCTACTCCGAGAACGCGGACTGGAACGTTGGCCGTCTGCTCGACGCGATCGAGGAGATCGGCGATCTCGACAACACGCTCATCTTGTACATCTGGGGCGACAACGGCGCCAGCATGGAAGGGACGATCACCGGCTCCTTCAACGAGATGACCTTCCTCAACGGCGTCCCCCTCACTCCCGAACAGCAGCTCGCGCTGATCGAGCAGTACGGCGGCATCGAGGGGTTGGGCGGCGTGGACTCCGCACCGCACTACGCCGCCGCGTGGGCCTGGTCGGGCAACACGCCCTTCCAGTGGGGCAAGCAGACCGGCAGCCACCTGGGCGGCACCCGCGACCCGATGGTCGTCGCGTGGCCGGAGCGCATCAAGGCGCGAGGCGAGTTGCGCAGCCAGTTCACGCACTGCATCGACATCGGCCCGACGATCCTCGAAGCGGTCGGTCTGCCCGTGCCCAAGTCGGTCGACGGGATCGAGCAGGAGCCGATGGACGGCACGAGCTTCGTCCATACGTTCGACGACGCGGAGGCCGAGGAGCGCCACACCGTCCAGTACTTCGAGTCGATGGGCTGCCGCGCCATCTACAAGGACGGCTGGTGGGCGTGCGCGCGGCTGGACCGGATCCCGTGGGACTTCTCGCCCGCGACGATCAAGAAGCTCGCTCCGGGCGTCTACGATCCCGAGAGCGACACATGGGAGCTCTACTACTTGCCCGATGACTTCTCGCAGGCCCGCGATCTGGCCGCCGAGAAGCCCGAGAAGCTCGCCGAGCTCAAGGAGCTCTTCTGGGCCGAGGCCGAGCGCAACAAGGTCCTGCCGTTGCTGGGCGGCATGTCGATCTTCTTCGGCATCCTCCCGCCGCTCCCGACCGTCACCAGGTTCGACTTCTACGGCGACGTCCAGAACGTCCAGCGTGGCATGGTCCCGCGCGTGTACGGACGCTCGTACGCCATCGAAGCCGAGCTCGTGGTCCCCGACGCGGGCGCCGAGGGCGTCATCGTCGCCAACGCGGACGAGATGGGCGGTTTCGCCGTCTGGGTGGACAGCGATGGAATGCTGCGCCACTCATACTCGATGCTCGGCGTCGACTTCTACAGGCAGACCGCGACGAGCAAGCTCCCCTCCGGCGACGTCAGCATCCGCATGCAGTTCGACGCCGACGAGCCCAAGCCGGGGACCGGCGGCACGGTCAGCCTGTTCGCCAACGGCGACAAGATCGGCGAGGGCCGGATCGGGCGCACCGTGCCCGTCGCCTTCTCGTCGTACGCCGGTATGGACGTCGGCAGGGACAACGGGCTGGTCGTCGACCGCGAATACCACGACAAGGCGCCGTACGCGTTCACCGGTACCGTCAAGAAGGTCACCTTCGACCTGAAGCCGGCCGACCTCGGCGCGGAGAAGGACCTGCATCAGCACCACGCGGCACAGGCCTTCGGCGCCGGCGCCGGCGGCTGAGCCGACGACCAGCGCTGGCGGACGGTCAGCGGAGGGGGAAGGGCGGAGCGCCCTTCCCCCTCCGCGACGTCAGGCCCGCGTGACCTGCGCGCAGGAGATGGCCGGTGGCTCGTCCCCGTGCGAGAGAGTGACCATTTGGTTACCCACGAAAGCGAGAGGGTACCTGTAGTCCGGACCTCCGCTGCGGTGGCGGGGCGAGCAGTCCGACGAGACCGAACCAGTTGAGAAAGGGTGTGCTGATGACCGACAAGGACGTGGACGAACTGGGGCCGATCGACTACCTGGTGGTCGAGTTCCCCGCCGGCAAGGCCGACTTCTCCGGGGCGATGGCGGCCGAGCTCAACGCGCTGGTCGAGGCCGGCACCATCCGGGTACTCGACCTGCTCATCATCACGAAGGAGGCGGGCGGCGCGGTCGACGCCTTCGAGATCCACGAGTTCGATGACGAAGGGGTCGGCGCCCTGCGTGAACTCGGCGCCGAGCTCGCCGAGCTGCTCTCCGAGGAGGACGTCGGCCACATCGCGGCCGCGCTCGAGCCCGGCACCGTCGCCGCGGCGCTGGTCTGGGAGAACACCTGGGCGGCGCCCTTCGCCTCATCGGTGCGCCGGTCGGGCGGCCAGCTCGTGGCCACCGGCCGCATCCCCATGCAGGCGATCATCGCCGCCGTCGAGGCGGACGAGTCAGCCATGACGGAAGGAGCCTGAGATGCCTCTGGGTCCAGGACGTAGAGGGCCGGGCGTGATCGGCCGCCCTGTCGCGCGCACAGCCGCCGTGGTCGGCACGACCGCGGTGGTGGCCCACGGCGTCGGCCGGCGCCATGACCGGCGTGACGACCGGCGCGACGACCGCCGGGATCGGCGCGGGCGCTGAGACGCGACATAGCGTGACGGGAAGGGACCGCATGCACTGAGCTCGCGACCCAGGCCCCGGTCGGCGCGGACGTCGTGTGACGAAACGGCGACCGCGGCGACAGCGCCGGCGGGTGACGAACGTGGCGGGGCGGCTGTGAGGCCGCCCCGCCACGTTCCGCTACACTGACCCGGCACGATGAACGGGGCAGGAGTCGATGACGAGGGTGAGAGCGGCGGCGGACATACGGGGCGTAGCGCGATGAGCGAGGGCCGGTTCGCGCCGCCCCCTGCAGCGCCCCCTTCCTTCCACCTCCTCGCCAAGCCGACCGGCTCGGTCTGCAACCTCGACTGCGCGTACTGCTTCTTCCTCGAGAAGGAAGGGTTCTACCCGGGCGTCAGGCCGCGCATGAGCGACGAGCTCCTCGAGCGCTACATCCTGCAGCTGATCGAGGCGCACAGCACCCCCGAAGTGACGATCGCCTGGCAGGGCGGCGAGCCGATGCTCATGGGTCTCGAGTTCTTCCGTCGGGCCGTGGAGCTGGCGAAGCGCCACGCGCGCTCGGGGATGACCGTGCGGCACACGATCCAGACGAACGGGACCAAGATCAACGGCGACTGGGCGCGCTTCTTCGCCGAGAACGGCTTCCTCGTCGGCCTCAGCATCGACGGGCCGCGCGAGCTGCACGACGCCTACCGGCGCGACAAAGCCGGGCGGCCCACGTTCGACAGGGTGATGCGCGGGCTCGCGGCGCTGCGCGAGCACGGCGTCGAGTGGAACGCGCTCACGACCGTGCACGCGGCGAACGCCGCGCACCCCCGCGACGTCGACCGCTTCCTGCGCGACGAGTGCGGCTGCCGCTACATCCAGTTCATCCCCATCGTCGAGCGCCCCACCGAGACCGGCGTGCCGTACGGCGACGAGGTCACGGACCGCTCGGTCACGCCCGCGGGCTGGGGCGACTTCCTCATCGGCGTGTTCGAGGAGTGGGTGCGGCGCGACGTCGGTGACGTCTTCGTGCAGATGTTCGACGTCACCCTCGCCAACTGGTACGGCGAGCCCTCCGGTCTCTGTGTGCACTCGGCCACCTGCGGTACGGCCCTCGCGATGGAGTTCAACGGCGACGTCTACGCCTGCGACCACTTCGTCGAGCCGGGGTACCTGCGCGGCGACATCGGCGAGCGGCACCTGGCGGAGCTGGTCGCCGACCCGGCCCAGGTGCGGTTCGGGCGGGACAAGCTCGACCGGTTGCCGCGCTTCTGCCTCGAGTGCGACGTGCGCTTCGCCTGTCACGGCGGATGCCCGAAGGACCGCTTCGTGAGGACGCCGCCCGACGCCGTGCCCCCGAGCAAGCCGGGGCTCAACTACCTCTGCCCCGGCTACAAGGCCTTCTTCCACCACGTCGACGCGCCGATGCGGCGCATGTGCGCGCTGCTGTGCGAGGACCGGGCGCCGTCCGAGATCGTCGCGGAGTACGTGGCGGCGGACGCGAAGTCACCCGGGACGAAGGCGGACTGACGGCCGGCTTCTGGGGCCTCGCCGTCAGCGGTCGGCGCTCTGCTCGGCGCTCCCCGCCGTCAGCCGTCAGCTCCTTGGTGGGCGCTCGCCGCCGTCAGCCGTGGGTACTCTGCTCGCCGCTCGCCGCACCGTCCCGCTTCGTTCT
>DATHSP010000315.1:0-2643 GCA_035464075.1 Thermoleophilia bacterium
CACAGGCGGCCGGCGTCGACGGGCTCGCCCGGCCACTCCGGCGAGGGCGCGCCGGTCTCTCCCGGCGCCGCCGTCAGGACACGCATGCCCAGCGCACTGGTGGCCTCGATCAGCAGGCCGGAGCTCTGGTCAAGGCCGACGAGGCCGAGCGTCTTGCCGCGCAGCTCGACCGCGCCCTCTGCCCAGCGGCGAGGCTCCCAGCCGCCCGTCCTGAGCTTGGCGTCAGCCCGTGCGAGGTCTCGAGCGCAGGCGAAGAGCAGCGCCAGCGCGAGCTCCCCCGTCGAGACGACGTTGCCCTCGGGCGCGTTCACGACGACGACGCCGCGGCGCGTCGCCTCGTCGACGTCGATGCCGTCGACCCCGGGCCCCGTCGTGCCCACCACCTGCAGCCTGCGACCCGCCCGCAGGACGGCCGCCGACACCGGCGCCGACGGCCCGACGATCAGGGCATCGTAGCCGGCGATCGCGCGCCCGAGCTCGGCCTCGTCCCACTGGGGGACGACGTCGGCCGCGAGGCCCGCCTCCTCGAGCGCGGCGATGCACTCGGCGGCGAGGTCCTCCAGTATCGCGACCCGCTTCTGCTCGCTCATGTCACGGCTCCCGTTCGCCGGTGAGTGGTCTGGGGGGCGGCGTGCTCCCCACGGGCGATGCGCTCGCCGGGCGCGGCGCGCCGACCGCCCGCCGCCGCCTTCACTCGTCGATGTCGAGCCCGCCCTCGTCGATCCAGCTCATCATGCCGCGCAGCTCCTTGCCGACCTGCTCGATGAGGTGCTCCTTGCCGCGCCGCTTGAGGGCGTTGTAGACGGGCCGGTTGGCCTGGTTCTCGAGGATCCACTCGCGGGCGAACTCGCCGCTCTGGATCTCGGCGAGCAGCTCGCGCATCGTCTCGCGCACGTTCTCGTCGATGACGCGCGGGCCGCGCGACAGGTCGCCGTACTCGGCCGTGTCGCTGATCGAGTAGCGCATGCCGGCGATGCCCTTCTCCCACATCAGGTCGACGATGAGCTTCAGCTCGTGCAGGCACTCGAAGTAGGCGATCTCGGGCTGGTACCCGGCCTCGACGAGGGTGTCGAAGCCCGCCGTGACCAGCTCCGTGCAGCCGCCGCAGAGCACGGCCTGCTCGCCGAAGAGGTCGGTCTCGGTCTCCTCGGCGAAGGTCGTCTCGAGGCCGCCGGCGCGCAGGCCGCCGATGCCGCTCGCGTAGGCGAGCGCGAGGTCGTGCGCCTTGCCGGTCGCGTCCTGGTGGACGGCGATCAGCACCGGCACGCCCTTGCCCTCCTCGAACTGGCGGCGCACCAGGTGGCCGGGTCCCTTGGGCGCGACCATGGTCACGTCGACCGTCTTCGGCGGCACGATCTGCCCGAAGTGGATGTTGAAGCCGTGGGCGAACATCAGCATCGCCCCGTCCTTGAGGTTGGGGGCGACGTCGTTCTTGTAGACGACGGCCTGCGTCTGGTCGGGGACCAGCATCATCACGGCGTCGGCGCGCTTCGTCGCCTCGGCGGCTGAGAGCACCTCGAAGCCGGCCTTCTCGGCACGCTCCGCGTTGGGCGTGCCGGGCACGTCGCTGACGACCACGGCCACGCCGGAGTCGCGCAGGTTCTGGGCGTGGGCGTGCCCCTGGCTGCCGAAGCCGACGACGGCGATGGTCTTGCCGGCGAGCAGGCTGAGGTCGGCGTCCTTGTCGTAGTACATGCGGCGTCCCTCCTCTGGGCGGCCCTTGGGGCCGGGTGCACTCAGGAGCGTGAACTCTACTGACTTCGCGGGGCTGCGGCAACGCCGTCGTCGGCGCCGCCGGGGTCGGCCTCGGCCCTCAGGCGGCCGCCCCGCACCGTCGCCCCGATCACGATGCCGGCGCTGATCAACACCACGTTCTTGATGATGTACTGCCCCTCCAGCGTGGGCGCGTACGGCACGTGGGTGAAGCAGGCGTCGGGGAAGAGGAACAGCGGCGTGACCGTGCCGAGCATCTGCAGCCAGAGCAGCGCCAGCGTCGCGCGCAGCCACACGCCGAGGAGGAGGCCGAGGCCGATCAGGGTCTCCCAGGCCGCCAGGATGATGACCGCCGTGCCCGCCGAGATCACGCCGAAGGTGAGCTTCTCGATGGTGTCGCCGGCGAGACTCTGCGCCGGACTCAGGTCGGGGAAGAACTTGAGGGCGCCGAACCAGAGGAAGACGGCGCCGAGGCTGAGGCGGAGCAGGGTGACGCCGTGCCGGGCCATCCATCCGGTGAGGGCGATATCCGTGCGTTCGAGTGAGGGGAGCGCCATCGTCGTGTCCTCCGCGGTCGGGGCGGATGATCCCGCCAGCTGAGGATACCCCGGCGACAGCGGCGAACGAGAGCGGATCGGACCGGGCCTCGGGCGACGGCGGCCGGCCCCAGGCCGACCGCGCCGTCGACCCTCACCCGAGCAGCGCCGCCGCGACCGCGCGCTGGCGGTAGGCGAAGATGCGCGCCAACTGACGCCGCACCAGCGGGTAGGCGACGTCGCCGAGCGGCGACAGCGGGAGACGGTAGCGCACCTGGTCGTCGATGAGCGTGCCCGCCTCCGTCGGGGCGAAGGCGTGGGTGTGCTCCCAGACCGCGTACGGCCCGCTGAGCTGCACGTCGATGAAGCCGTGAGGCGGGTCCCAGGCGGCGAT
>DATHSP010000316.1:0-20238 GCA_035464075.1 Thermoleophilia bacterium
CCGGCGGAAGAGACGGGGCGGGCGCGGCGCCGTCCCGGCGCCGGCCGGCGGAGGAGATGGGACGGGCGCGGCGCCGTGATGGCGCCGCGCCCGTCCGCGGTCGTCCGCCGGCGCCCGAACGCGCCGGCCGTGCCTGGCTCAGGCGAAGGCGACCTTCGCGGCCTCGGTGAAGATGCCGAAGGCGATGTCGAGGTCCTCGTCGCTCAGGTTGAGCGCCGGGAGGAAGCGGACGGAGTTGCCGAAGGGGCCCGCGCCCATGAGGATGAGGTTGCGCTTCTTGCACTCGGCCATGAAGACCTTGGCCGCCTCGGCGTTCGGCTCCTTGCCGCCCGGCACCACCAGCTCGATGGCGTCCATGAGGCCCTTGCCGCGGACGTCGCCGATGGTCGGGTACTGCTTCTGCAGGTCGGTGAAGAACCCGCGCAGCTTCTCGCCCTGGCGCGCCGCGTTCTCGAGCATGCCCTCGTCCTTCATCGCCGCGATCGTGGCGACGCCGGCGGCGCAGGCCACGGCGTTGCCGCCGTACGTGCCGCCCATCGAGCCGGGCAGGCACTTGTCCCAGAGCTCGTGGCGCGCGGCGATGGCGCCCAGCGGGTAGCCGCTGGCGATACCCTTGGCGATGGTGACGATGTCGGGCGTGACCCCGTACTGCTCGAGGCAGAACCAGGTGCCGGTGCGGCCGAAGCCGGCCTGGATCTCGTCGACGATGAGGCAGGCGCCGATCTCGTCGGCGATGGCGCGCAGCTGCTGCATGAACTCGGGCGTCGGGACGATGAAGCCGCCCTCACCCTGCATCGGCTCGACGATGATCGCGGCCACGTCGTCGCCGTAGATCTCGGAGCGCAGCACGCGGCGCACGTCCTCGATCGCGTAGCAGGTCGGGTCCTCGCTCGCCGGAGTACGGAAGGGGTAGCAGTACCGCGCGTGATAGATGGACGGCAGCAGCGGCTCGTGATGGCCGCGGTAGTGGACGGCGGAGTCGGTGAGCGCCATCGCCATGTGGGTGCGGCCGTGGAACGCGCCATGGAAGGCGATGATGCCGGGGCGCCGCGTGGCCTGCTTGGCCAGCTTGATCGCGTTCTCGACCGCCTCGGCGCCCGAGTTGGCGAACATGACCTCGTCCATGCCCTCGGGCAGGAGCTCGGTCAGTTTCGCGGCCAGCTCGAGCATGGGGCCGTGGCGGTAGATGTTCATCTGCGCGTGCGGCACCTTGGCCGCCTGGTCCTGCACCGCCTTGACGACCTTCGGGTGGCAGTGGCCGGTGTTGACCACGGCGATGCCCATCACGAAGTCGAGCCACTTGCTGCCGTCGGTGTCGTAGACCCAGCTGCCCTCGGCGTGGTCGAGGGTGATCGGCGCCACCGGCCCGAGGAAGTGGGGCATGTGCTGCATGTGAGCGGGCTTGTCTGCCATGGACGAAACCTCCGTAGAGAGCCATCTGCCGGGACGACGCACACGATCGACCTCGGGGCCGCGACCGCGAGCGGGCGGCTGCGCCGTGGACCCTGCGCGCACGCGACGGACAGGGACCGAGCGGTACTCTAGCAGACCCTCTTCCCCCGCTCAGGACAAGGTCACGCGCGCGAGCCACTATTCGCCTCCGTCGTTTGGACATTCCGTACAGTGGGCGGCGTTGACACAGCATCCTGCGTGCGGTAGATTGTGAATCGATTCACAGCGTTCGCTCTGTCACGAATCCAGAGCGGCCCGCGGAGGAATGGGGAAACCGGTGGTCTCACGCAAGACGGTCGCGCGCATGAGCAGGTATCGCCGCCTGCTCACCTCCCTGCACGCCGCCGGCACCGAGAGCATCTACTCGCACCAGCTGGCGCGCCACGCCGTCGTGAGCGCCCCGCAGGTGCGCCGCGACCTGATGGCGATCGGCTACTCGGGCAGCCCCAACAAGGGCTACGACGTCGCCGCCTGCATCGAGAGCATCTCGGCCTTTCTCGACGGGACCGCGCGGCAGGACGTGTGCCTGGTCGGGGTCGGCAACCTCGGCCGCGCCGTCATCTCCCACTTCGCCGCGGCCAGCCCGTCGGTGGCGATCGTCGCCGCCTTCGACAGCGACCCGGCCCTGCGCGACACGGTCGTCCACGGCTGCCGCTGCTTCGGCGCCGAGCGCACGGAGCAGCTGGTGCGCGACCTCGGCATCGAGATCGCGGTGCTCACGGTGCCCGGGGCGGCCGCCCAGGAGGTCGCCGACACCCTCGTGCGCGCGGGCGTGAAGAGCCTGATCTCCTTCGCCCCCACGCCCCTGCAGCTCCCGCACGAGATCTTCGTCGAGTACATGGACATCACCGCGGCACTCGAGTCGGCGGCCTTCTTCGCCCGGCTCGGCGCCCAGACGAACGGCAACGGCGAAGCCGGCGAGGCCGAGCTCGCACCGATGGTGCGGCAGCTCGGCTCGCTGCTGGCGAGGAAGAGGATGAGACTCGAAGAGCTCGCACAGGACATCGGGGCCCGCGTCGTCACGCCGGGCCGCCCGGGTGGCACCGACGTCACCCGCATCTACGCCGGCGACCGCGTCAGCGACCTCCTCAACGAGGCCTCCGACACGACACTGCTGGTGAGCAACCTGGCCAGCGTCCAGATGCTCCGCGTGGCCGAGCTGATGGACGTGCCCGGCATCTGCTTCGTCGGCGGCATCGAGCCCGGTGACGACGTGATCGAGCTGGCACGCGCCAACGGCACGCTGCTCATGGTCTCGCCCGTCGGGGTCTTCGAGACCTGCGGGCTGATCTACCGCTACCTGGGCGGCGAGCGGGAGCGCGCCGCGAACGGCGGTGCCGGGACTGGCGCCGCGCAGCGCGAGGCCGGCGGAAGCGGCGCCCGGAGCGGGGGCTGAGGCCGGGCGTGCAGTACCTGACCTACACGATCCGCGGCAACGACTTCAACGAGGCGGGCGCCGCCTCGCGCCTGGTGAAGGACCACCTGAAGCGCGTCGGCGCCGACCCCGAGGCGATCCGCCGCACGATGATCGCCGCCTACGAGGCCGAGATGAACGTCGTCATCCACGCCCATCGCGGGGTGCTCGAGGCGCGGCTCGGCGACTGCCGGGTCGACGTCGACGTCGTCGACGAGGGCCCCGGCATCCCCGACGTCGACGAGGCCCTGCGCGAGGGCTTCTCGACGGCCTCGTCCGAGGCCCGCGCGTTGGGTTTCGGGGCGGGCATGGGGTTGCCCAACATCCAGCGCAACAGCGACACCCTCGAGATCGACACGACCCCGGGCAAAGGCACGCGGGTGAGCTTCAGCGTCAGCCTCAGGCCCGCCTGCCCCACCGACGTCGAGCGCCCGCGCTCGGTGGCCGTCGTGCCCGGGCGCTGCCGCCAGTGCCTGCGCTGCCTGGCCGCCTGCCCGACGGCCGCCCTGCGCGTGCGCGACGGCGAGCCCCTGCTGCTCGAGCACCTCTGCATCGACTGCACCGCCTGCGTCGCCGCCTGTGAGCCCGCCGCCTTGACGATCGACGAGACCGGCGGCGAACCCGAGCGCGCGACCGAGCTCGCGGCCCTGCCGCCGGCCTTCCTCGCCGGCTTCGGCGGGGAGGCGCCGCCGGCCGTCGTGGCCCGCGCCGTCGAGGCCTGCGGCTTCACCCGCGTGGTCGCCGCCGACGGCCACGAGCGCGCCCTGCGCGACGCCGTGCTCGACCTGGCGCGCGAGGCGGCTGACGGTGCGGCCGGCAGCGTGACCGAGGGCACGAAGTCGGACGAGAAGACCGCAGCGGCGGCCGACGAGACGGCCGCCGCGACGCCCGCCGGCCGGCGGCCGCTGCCGCTGATCTCGCCGGTCTGTCCCGCGGTCATCAACCTCGTCGAGCTGCGCTTCCCCTCCCTGCTGCCGCACCTGGCACCGTTCGCCTCTCCCTGGGAGGCTCTCCAGGACGACACCGACGACACCTCGGCGACCTTCGTCGTCTCCTGCCCGAGCCAGCGCACCGCCCTGCTCGAGCGGCGCGCCAGCGGCCTGCGCGGCATCATGACGCCGGCCCGCCTCAGGGAGCGCGTCGCGCCCCTGCTCGCCGGGCACGAGGCCGTCGCCGCGTCGTCCGACCGGGCGACGGCGTCGCCCGCCGACGCCGGCGGCGAGACGCTGGTCGTCACCGGGATGCCGCACGTGCTGCGCGTGCTCGAGGAGCTCGAGGACGGTCTCCTCGGCGACGTGCTCGCCGTGGAGCCCTACGTCTGCGGCGGCGGCTGCTTCGGCTCGCCGCTGCTCGCCGAGGACGCCGCCGTCGCCACGCACCGCTGGCAGGCGGCGCCGCTGCAAGGCGAGGCCGGCGCCGCCCGTCCGCCGCGCCGCCCGCCGGCGCCGCGCCCCGGTATCCGTCTCGACCCCGACATGTCGCGCGCCATCGCCAAGCTCGCCCGTCTGGACGAGCTGACCCGTTCGCTGCCCGGGCGCGACTGCGGCGCCTGCGGCGCCCCGACCTGCGCGGCGCTCGCCGAGGACATCGTCCTCGAGCGCGCCAGCCGCGCGTTCTGCCCGTACGTGACCGATGAGGAGGCACAGTCATGACGCTCGACGACATCGCCCGCGAGCTCAAGCTGGTCGAGCTCGTCCCTCCGAACGAGGTGGTACGCGCCGCCGAGGTGACGCGCGGCTACGCCTCCGACCTGCTCAGCGACGTGCTCGCCCACGCCCCGGCCGACGGCGTGCTGGTCACGCTCCAGGTCCACCTCAACGTGATCGCCGTGGCCGGCCACGCCGACCTCGCCGCGGTGATCTTCGCCGGCGGCCGGCGGCCCGACGACGAGGTCGTCGCCAAGGCCGTCGAGGAGGGCCTCGCTCTCTACGGCTGCGAGGCCGACACGTTCGAGATCGCCGGCCGCCTGTACGCCCTCGGGGTCAAAGGAAGCCATGCGTGAAGCTCTGCTTCGCAGACCTGCACGTGCACACCGCCCTCTCGCCCTGCGCGGAAGACGAGATGACCCCGCCGCGCATCGTCGAGCGGGCGCTGGCGGAGGGCCTCGCCATGATCGCCGTGTGTGACCACAACACGACCGGCAACGCGGCGGCCGTCCAGGCGGCCGCCGAGCGGGCGAACGCCCGGGCAGCCGACGAGCGGGCGGGCGCGACCGGCGCGCCGGCCGGCGAAGGGCTCACCGTGATCGCCGGCATGGAGGTGACCAGCGTCGAGGAGTGCCACGTCGTCGGCCTCTTCCCCGACGCCGCCTCCGCCGCCGCGGCCGGCGCCGAGGTCACCGGGCTGCTGCCCGCGGCCGGCGAGGGCTACGCCGAGTTCTTCGGCGAGCAGCACCTGCTCGCCGCCGACGGCACGCCGTGCGGCGCCGAGCCGGCCGCGCTGGCCACGGCGACGCCGCTCGACGTCGGCGCCGTCGTCGCCCTGGTCCATCGCCACGGCGGCCTCGCCGTCGCCGCCCACGTCGACCGGCGCTCGTTCGGCGTCGTCGGGCAGCTCGGCGTCTTCCCCGCTGAGGCCGGCTTCGACGCCGTCGAGGTCTCGCGCCACGTGACGGCCGGCTCGCCCAAGCTCGCCGACTTCGGCGCCTACGGGCTGCCGCTGCTGCGCTCCTCCGACAGCCACACGCTCGACACCCTGGGCTCGGCGCGCACCGCGCTGCGCGTCGCCGCGCCGACCTTCGCCGAACTGGCGCTCGCCCTGCGCGGCGCCGAGGGCAGGAGCGTGGCCGTTGCATGACCTGTCCCTGTACCTGCTCGAGCTCCTCGAGAACTCCGTGCGCGCCGGCGCCACGGTCGTCGCGACGCGTATCGTCGCCGACCGCGACGCCGACGCCCTCACGATCGCCGTCGAGGACGACGGCCGCGGCCTGCCGGTCGCGCCCGAGCAGGCCCTGGACCCGTTCTTCACGACCAAGCAGGGCAAGCGGACGGGCCTCGGCCTCAGCCTCTTCCGCCAGGAGGCCGAGGCCGCCGGCGGCCGGCTCGAGGTCGGCCCGTCCGGTCTCGGGGGCACGGCCGTGACCGCCACCATGGGCCTGACCAACGTCGACCGGCCGCCGCTCGGCGACCTGGCGACGACCCTGGTGACGATGGCGGCCACCAACCCCGACATCGAGTTCCGCCTCGACCTCGTCGACGGCGGGCGCCGGGTGACGTTGCGCGGAGCGGAGCTCCGGCGGCGCGACCCGGCGCTGCTCGACTACCAGAGCGCGGTGTCGTGAGCGCGCCGCCCGACGAAGGACACCACCCCGCGGATGCGGATCAGCGAACGATCGACCTGAAGGAGAGCGACATGGGTGAAGAAGTGAGGCAGTGCGCCTGCTGCTGCGAGGAGGCGAGCGAGGAGGAGCTGCTCGAACGCCTCGACGCGGTCATCGACGAGTACCAAGGCAAGCCGGGCGCCCTCATCCCCGTGTTGCAGATGGCCCAGGGGATCTACGGCTACCTGCCGGAGGCGCCCCTCAAGCACATCGCCACGCGCCTGCGCAAGCCCTACAGCGAGGTCGCCGGCGTCGTCGGCTTCTACTCGTTCTTCTCGACCGTGCCGCGCGGCGACAACGTGATCCGCGTCTGTCTCGGTACGGCCTGCTACGTGCGCGGCGGCAAGGCGGTCCTCGACGCCATCAAGGACCGCCTCGGCATCGACGTCGGCGAGACCACCGAGGACCGCGTGTTCTCGCTCGAGGTCGCGCGCTGCTTCGGCGCCTGCGGCCTCGCCCCGGCGATGTCGATCGGCGACGAGGTCTACAAGCGCGTCCGCCCGTCGCGCGTCCCCGAGATCCTCGCGAAGTACCGCGAGACGGCCCCCGTCGAGGAAGGAGCGGTCAATGTCGCCGGCTGACGGACCCCAGAAGATCAAGAGTCTCGCCGACCTGCAGGCGATCAAGACCCGCACCCAGGCGGAGACCGCCCTGCGTGAGGACGGCTACCACGTGCGCCTCACCGTGCACATGGGCACCTGCGGCATCGCCAGCGGCTCGCGCGCGGTGCTGGCGGCGGCCCTCGAGGAGCTCAACGAGAGCGGCCGCACCGACGTGCGCGTGACGACCTCGGGCTGCATCGGCGCCTGCGAGCACGAGCCCGAGATGACCGTCGAAGTGCTGGACGAGGAGCCCGTGCTCTACGGCGACCTCGACGCCGAGACGACCCGCCAGGTCTTCCAGGAGCACGTGCTCGGCGGCAAGCTCGTGCCCAAGCTCGTCGTCAGCCTCGGCGAGGGGGTGCGACCGTGAACCCCGCGACCACCGCCAGCGACGCAACGAGCACTGAAGGGACACCCACGATGACCATCCCCCGCATCCACCTGATGATGTGCTTCGGGACGGGCTGCCTGTCCTCCGGAGCCGAGAAGGTGCGCGACGCGCTGCTCGACCAGCTCCGCGCGCACGACATGGCCGACGAGGTCAGCATCATCGAGACGGGCTGTAACGGCTTCTGCGCCGGCGGCCCCCTCGTCGTCGTCTATCCCGGCGGCGTCTTCTACAACAAGGTCACCCCCGAGGACGCGGCCGAGATCGTGGCCGAGCACATCGTCAAGGGCCGCCCCGTCGAGCGTCTCATGTACCGCCACCCGACGAGCAAGGCCATCATCCCGCTCTACCAGGACATCCCGTTCTTCGCCCGGCAGGACCTGCGCGTGCTGCGCAACAAGGGCCGCATCGCCGCGGAGAGCATCGAGGAGTACATCGCCCGCGACGGCTACCAGGCCTTCGCCAAGGCGCTCACCGAGATGACGCCGCAGGGCATCATCGACGAGATCAAGGCCGCCGGCCTGCGCGGCCGCGGCGGCGCCGGCTTCCCCACCGGCCTCAAGTGGGAGTTCTGCCACAACGCCGAGGGCGACAAGAAGTACATCCTCTGCAACGCCGACGAGGGCGACCCCGGGGCGTTCATGGACCGCTCGGTGCTCGAGGCCGACCCGCACGCCGTGATCGAGGGCATGCTGATCGGGGCCAGGGCCATCGGCGCCGACGAAGGCTACGTCTACTGCCGCGCCGAGTACCCCCTGGCCCTCGAGCGCCTCGAGTCGGCGATGGCCGACTGCCGCGCCTACGGCCTGCTCGGCACGGACATCTTCGACACCGACTTCAGCTTCGACCTGCACATCGCCCGCGGCTCCGGCGCCTTCGTCTGCGGCGAGGAGACGGCGCTGATGACCTCGATCGAGGGCCACCGCGGCGAGCCGCGGCCGCGCCCCCCCTTCCCCGCCCACAAGGGCCTCTGGGGCAAGCCGTCGGTGCTGAACAACGTCGAGACCCTGGCCACGGTCGCGCAGATCATCCGCAACGGCTCCGAGTGGTTCCGCTCGGTCGGCACCGAACGCAGCCCGGGGACGAAGATCTTCGCCCTCTCCGGCGCCGTCAACAACGTCGGTCTCGTCGAGGTGCCGCTGGGCATCCCGCTCGGCGACATCGTCTACGAGATCGGCGGGGGCATCCCCAACGGCAAGCAGTACAAGGCCGCGCAGCTCGGCGGCCCGTCGGGCGGCGCGATCCCCAAGGAGCACCTCAACGTCGCCGTCGACTTCGAGTCGCTGCAGGAGGTCGGGGCGATCATGGGCTCGGGCGGCCTCATCGTCATGGACGAGGACACCTGCATGGTCGACATGGCCCGCTTCTTCCTCGACTTCATCCAGGACGAGAGCTGCGGCAAGTGCCCGCCCTGCCGCGTCGGCACCAAGCGCATGCTCGAGATCGTCACGCGCATCTGCGAGGGCCAGGGCGAGGAGGGCGACATCGAGCGCCTCGTGAGCCTCGGCCACACGATCCAGCAGACCGCGCTCTGCGGCCTCGGCCAGACGGCGCCCAACCCCGTGCTCAGCATGATCCGCCACTTCCGCGAGGAGTGGGAGCAGCACATCCACGAGCGGCACTGCGAGGCGGGCGTCTGCGCCAACATGTTCATCGCCCGCTGCTCCAACGCGTGCCCGGCGAGCGTCAACGTGCCGGGCTTCGTCTCGCTCGTCGGCGAGCAGCGCTTCGACGAGGCGCTCAGGATGCACCGCGACCGCAACCCGCTGGCCAGCATCTGCGCCCGCGTGTGCTTCCACCCCTGCGAGAGCAAGTGCCAGCGCGCCGGGCTCGACTCGCCGGTGGCGATCCGCCACGTCAAGCGCTTCATGGTCGAGCAGGAGAGCGCGCCGGTGCTGCCCGAGATCCAGGCCGACCCGGCGAACGCCGCCCGCAAGGTGGCGGTCGTCGGCGGCGGCCCGGCCGGGCTGTCGTGCGCCTTCTTCCTCGCCCGGCTGGGCTACAAGCCCACCGTCTTCGAGGCCGAGAAGCAGGCCGGCGGCATGCTCGTCCAGGCGATCCCGGCCTACCGCCTGCCGCGCCCCGAGCTCGAGCGCGAGATCAGGATGATCGAGGACATGGGCGCCACCATCGAGTGCGGCAAGGCGCTCGGCCGCGACTTCACGCTGCAGGGCCTCAGGGACGAGGGCTACGAGGCCGTCTTCCTCGGCGTCGGCGCCCCCCAGGGCAGCACGATCGGCATCCCCGGGGAGGACGGGCCCGGCGTCTACGACGGCCTCTCCTTCCTCAAGGAGTACAACCTCACCGGCTCGGCCCCGATGGGCAAGAAGGTGGCCGTGATCGGCGGCGGCAACGCCGCCATCGACGCCGCTCGCACGGCCCTGCGCCTCGGCGCCGAGGAAGTGCGCATCCTCTACCGGCGCACGCGGGCGCAGATGCCGGCGTGGGCCGAGGAGGTCGACGCCGCCGACCTCGAGGGCATCCAGGTCCTGACGCTCGTCGCCCCGCAGGAGATCGTCCGCGACGGGCAGGGCGCCGTGACCGGCGTGCGCTGCAAGGAGATGGTGCTCGGCGACTACGACAAGAGCGGCCGTCGCCGGCCGGTCTCCGGCCACGACCCCGACTTCGTCGTCGAGGCCGACACCGTGATCGCCGCCATCGGCCAGTGGCTCGACGCCGAGCCGCTCATGGACGGGGTCAAGGTCGACCTCGGCCGCAAGGGCTACTTCGCCGCCGACCGCACGAGCGGCCGCACGTCGGAGCCCTGGGTCTTCGCCGGCGGCGACGCCGTCACCGGCCCGGCCTCGGTGGTCGAGGCCATCGGCGCCGGCGAGAAGGCCGCCGTGTCGATCGACGAGTACCTGACCGGCGCGAACCACGCCTTCTGGCGCCGCGCGGTCGACAGCGGCACCCACTTCGACCCCGACGCCGACCCGGTCGAGTACGACAGGGCCGCGGTCGAGGAGCTCCCGCTCGAGCGGCGCGTGAGCACCTTCGACGAGGTCGAGTGCGGTTGGGAGGCGCAGGTCGCCCTGGCCGAGGCCAGGCGCTGCCTGCGGTGTGACTACGGCAAGTACTGCTCGTGAGGGTGAGGAGCTCAGAATGCCGACACTGACGATCGACGACATCAAGGTCGAGGTCCCCGAGGGCACCTCGGTCCTCAACGCCGCCCGCCAGGCGGGCATCCGCATCCCGACCCTCTGCCACATCGAGGGCCGGGACCCCATCGGCGCCTGCCGCGTCTGCCTGGTCGAGATCGAGGGCGCCCGCACGCTGGTCGCCTCGTGCTCGCAGCCGGCCAACGAGGGCATGGTCGTGCACACGACGAGCGGCGCCGTGCGCGAAGGGCGCCGCACGGTGGTCGAGCTGCTCCTCTCGGAGCACGACGGCGACTGCCAGGTCTGCGCCCGCAGCGCCGACTGCGAGCTGCGCAACCTCGCCCTCGAGCTCGGCATCGACGAGCTGCGCTACCAGGGCGAGCGCACCCTGCGCACCATCGACACCTCGACCCCGGCCCTGATCCGCGACACCGGCAAGTGCATCATGTGCCGGCGCTGCGTGACCGTCTGCAACGACGTTCAGGGCGTCGGTGGGCTCTTCGCCCAGGGCCGCGGCTTCCAGACCGTGATCGGCCCGGCCTTCGGCGTCGACCTCGACGAGGTCACCTGCGTGCAGTGCGGCCAGTGCGCCGCGATCTGCCCGGTCGGGGCGATCACCGAGCGCAACCAGATCGACGAGGTCTGGGAGGCGCTCGAGGACCCGGCCAAGACGGTGATCGTCCAGACCGCGCCGGCGATCCGTGCCGCGCTCGGCGAGTGCTTCGACTACGAGCCCGGCACCCTGGTCACCGGCAAGATGGTGGCCGCCCTGCGGCGGCTCGGCTTCGACGCCGTCTTCGACACCAACTTCACCGCCGACCTCACCATCATGGAGGAGGGCACCGAGCTGCTCACGCGCCTCCGGAAGGCCCTGGTCGATGGCGAGCAGATCGCCCTGCCGCAGTTCTCGAGCTGCTCGCCGGGGTGGATCAACTACATGGAGCACTTCAACCCCGACATGCTCGACAACCTCTCGACCTGCAAGTCGCCGCAGCAGATGTTCGGGGCGCTCGCCAAGACGTACTACGCCGAGAAGATCGGCGTGCGGCCCGAGGACATGGTCGTGGTCTCGATCATGCCCTGCACGGCGAAGAAGTACGAGGCGGCGCGGCCCGAGATGGCCGACAGCGGCGTCCAGGACGTCGACATCGTCCTCACCACCCGCGAGCTCGGCCAGATGATCAAGCAGGCCGGCATCGACTTCCGCGGCCTGCCGGACGAGAAGATGGACGCGCCGCTCGGCATCAGCACCGGCGCGGCCGACATCTTCGCCGTCACCGGCGGCGTCATGGAGGCCGCCCTGCGCACCGCCTGGGAGATCGTCACCGAGACGCCCTTCCCCTTCCCCAACCTGCACGTCGAGCCCATCGAGGGACTCGAGGGCGTGAAGACGGCGACGGTCAAGATCGAGGGCGCCAAGGGCGACTGGGCCTTCCTCGAGGGTGTCGACCTCAAGGTCGCCGTGGCGCACGGCCTCGGCAACGCCCAGAAGGCGATCGACCAGGTGAAGAACGGCGAGGCCGAGTACCACTTCATCGAGGTCATGACCTGCCCCGGCGGCTGCATCGGCGGCGGCGGGCAGCCGCGCTTCACGACCGACGAGGTGCGCATGAAGCGCATCGCGGCGATCTACGAGGAGGACGAGCACCGCGAGCTGCGCAAGTCGCACGAGAACCCGTACGTCTGCGCGCTCTACGAGGAGTACCTCGGGGCGCCGTGCGGCGAGATCTCGCACCACCTCCTGCACACGCACTACTTCGTGAAGGACCGCGCCTGAGCGGAGAGCACAGAGCGCCGCTCGACCGGCGGCGCACCAGGCGGGGGCCCGGGGACGGGCCCCCGCCTGAGGCTATACTTGGACGACCCTGACCCCGGCCGTGGGAGCGGCGAATGGGCGCTGAGCAGGCACTGATACTGATCGTCGACGACGACTACGACTTCCTCGAGCTGAACCGCATC
The DNA here is from genome assembly GCA_035464075.1 of Thermoleophilia bacterium. GTDB lineage: Bacteria > Actinomycetota > Thermoleophilia > UBA2241 > UBA2241 > UBA2241. The sequence goes on from DATHSP010000316.1 coordinate 12,233, forward strand.
ATCCTCGAGGGGGCGGGCTACCGCGTCGTCACCGCCACCAACCCGACGGAGGCCGCGGCGCGGATCGACGAGGCGCGGCCCGACCTCATCGTCACCGACCTGATGATGACGAGCGTCGACGCCGGCTTCGCGCTCTCCGCACGGCTGCGCGACGACCCGCGCACCGCCGACGTGCCGATCATCCTCTCGACCTCGGTGAGCAGTGCGCTCGGCCTCGACTTCAGGCCGCGCTCGAGCGAAGACCTCGAGAAGATGCACGTCGACGCGTACTTCGACAAGCCCATCGACGCCCAGGCGCTGCTCGCCAAGGTGGCCGAGCTGCTGGGCGAGTCGTGAGCCCGCGGGGGCCGAGAAGGATCGAGAGACAGGCGTGAACGAAGACAGGGTCGCCCTCCAGAAGCTCGTCACCACGATCGGCGAGAAGTGCCGCATGTGCTACACCTGCGTGCGCGAGTGCCCGGCCAAGGCGATCCAGATCATCGACGGCCAGGCCAAGGTCATCGAGACGCGCTGCATCGGCTGCGGCAACTGCGTCACCGTGTGCAGCCAGAACGCCAAGCAGATCCAGAGCGGCATCGAGGTCGCGGAGGCGCTGCTCGCCGGCCCCGCGCCGGTGGCCGCGATCGTCGCCCCGAGCTACCCGGCCGAGTTCGACGACGTCGGCGCCGCGGCCCTCGTGGCGACCCTCCGCCGGCTGGGCTTCACCAGCGTCCACGAGGTGGCCTTCGGCGCCGACCTCGTGGCCCGCGCCTACGCCCGCCTCCTGCTCGAGGACGACGGCCGCTACATCGCCACCACCTGCCCGGCCGTCGTCAGCTACGTGCGCAAGTACCACCCCGAGCTGCTCGACCGCCTGGCGCCGATCGTCTCGCCGATGATCGCCGTCGCCCGCGCCCTGCACAAGACGCACGGGCCCGGCCTCAAGCTCGTCTTCGTCGGGCCCTGCATCGCCAAGAAGGGCGAGGCCGAGTACGAGCAGTTCGAGGGCGAGGTCGACGCCGTGCTCACCTACGGTGAACTGCGTACCCTGCTCGAGCAGCGCGGCCTCGACCTCGCCGCCTTCGAGACCGCCGACGACGACTTCGACCCGCCGCGCGGCAGCCTCGGGGGGCTGTTCCCCATCACTCGCGGTCTCCTGCAGGCCGCGGGTCTCACCGAGGACCTCCTGCGCGGCGACATCGTCAGCGCCGACGGGCGCGAGAACCTGGTCGACGCGATCGTCGAGTTCAAGACCGGCGAGACCGAAGCCCGGCTGCTCGACATCCTCTGCTGCGAGGGCTGCATCATGGGCCCCGGCTACAGCGAGCCCGAGCCGGTCTTCAAGCGCCGCTCCGACGTGAGCCGGGAGGCGCGCGAACGCCGCGCCACCTTCGACGAGGAGGCCTGGGAGGCGGCGATGCGCGCCTACGACGACGTCGACCTGAGGCGCACCTTCAAGGCCTACGACCAGCGCTTCGACCGCGTCCCCGACCCCGAGGAGCTGCGCGAGATCCTCGCCCGGATGAACAAGCTCACCCCCGAAGACGAGCTCGACTGCGGCGCCTGCGGCTACGAGACCTGCCGCGACCACGCGGTCGCGATCTCGCAGGGGCTGGCCGAGGTGGAGATGTGCCTGCCGTACTCGGTCGAGGAGCTGCGCAAGACGGTCGAGGAGCTGCGCGAGTCGCACCGCTCTCTGGAGAGCACCAAGGAGGCGCTGGTCAAGTCCGAGAAGCTGGCCAGCATGGGCCAGCTCGCGGCCGGCATCGCCCACGAGGTCAACAACCCGCTCGGCATCCTGCTGCTGCACGCCAACCTGCTCCTCGAGGACTGCGAGCAGCAGAGCGCGGACCACGAGGACCTCGAGCTGATCGTCAACCAGGCGAACCGCTGCAAGCGCATCATCTCCGGGCTGCTCAACTTCGCCCGCCAGAACCGCGTCGTGCGCCAGCCGACCGACCTCGGGGCTCTCGTCGCCGAGGTCCTCCGCACGGTCCCCGCGGAGGAGGGCGTCGAGATCGCCGTCGACGACCGTCTCGAGGACCCGACGGCCGAGCTCGACGCCGACCAGATCGTGCAGGTGCTCGTGAACCTCGTCACCAACGCCCAGCAGGCGATGCCCGACGGCGGGCGCATCACCGTGACCCTCGAGGACACCGAGGACGAGATCTCGTTCAGCGTGGCCGACACCGGACACGGCATCGCCGACGAGCACTTCGACAAGCTCTTCAGCCCGTTCTTCACCACCAAGCAGGTGGGCAAGGGCACGGGGCTCGGCCTCGCGGTCACCCACGGCATCGTCAAGATGCACCGCGGGCAGATCACGGTCGAGTCCAACGCCGACCCGCAGCGCGGCCCGACCTTCACCACCTTCAAGATCGTGCTGCCGCGGCGCGAGAGCGGCGTGAGCGTGCCGGTGAGCCTGCAGGGCATCGACGGAGGAGCCGAAGCATGACGACGGTCCCGGCGGCGCGCGAGGCGCTCATGGATCCGCAGCAGCAGGTGATCCGCGTGGTCATGATCGACGACGAGGAGGCGCTCTGCCTCGGCGTGCGCCGCATCATCGAGAAGTACAAGGTCCACGTGCCCGACGTGCTCGTCGACGTCAGCTTCGAGTTCTCGTACTTCACCTCGGCCGAGGACTTCCTCCGCGGCCTCGGCGACGGCGAGCAGGTCGACCTGCTGCTCCTCGACCTCAAGCTCCCCGGCATGGGCGGCATGGAGCTGCTCGACGTGATGAGCCAGGAGGGGCGTGAGATCCTCACCATCATGATCACGGCCTACGCGACCTTCGAGACGGCCGTGAAGGCGACCAAGCTCGGCGCCTACGACTTCCTCGCCAAGCCCTTCTCCCCCGACGAGCTGCGCTACGCCCTGCGCAAGGCCACGAGCCAGCTGATCCTCAGCCGCCAGGCGCGCAAGCTCGCCGAGGAGAAGCGCCAGGTGCGCTTCAACTTCATCTCCGTGCTCGCGCACGAGCTCAAGGCGCCGCTCAACGCCGTCGAGGGCTACCTCAACATCCTGCGCACGACCGAGGCCGACCAGAACCTGCAGATGATCGAGCGCAGCATCGTGCGCGTCGACGGCATGAAGAAGCTCATCGGCGACCTGCTCGACCTGACGCGCATCGAGTCGGGCAAGCGCGAGCGCGTGATCGCGCGCCTCGACATGGTCCAGCTGGCGAAGGCGTCGATGGAGCTCTTCGCCGTCGACGCCGAGCGCCGCGGCATCACCATGGAGCTCGATGCCGAGGGCGAGGTCGAGCTCCAGGCCGACGCCGGCGAGGCCGAGATCGTGCTCAACAACCTCATCTCCAACGCGGTCAAGTACAACCGTGACGGCGGCAGCGTCCGCGTCGAGCTCCGGCGCCTCGACGGCGGCCTGCGCATCAGCGTCACCGACACCGGCCACGGCCTGACGGCCGAGGAGCAGGCCAAGCTCTTCACCGAGTTCATGCGCATCAAGAACGAGCACACGGTGAAGGTCCTCGGCAGCGGCCTCGGCCTCTCCACGGTGCGCAAGATCGCCAATCTCTACGAGGGCGAGGCGAGCGTCACCAGCGAGCCCGGCGTGGGCAGCACGTTCACGGTCACGCTCAGCGACGCCCCGCCCGGCGGTCCTCCCGAGTCAGACTAGGTGCGCCCGCCGCGCGTCCGACCGCTCGTTACGGCTTGCACAAGCGGCCGCGAACCGGCAGAATCCTCGTTGATCGAGGCCGTACGTGAACGTGGGTTCCGTGGATCGAAGGCCGCGACCGAACGCAGCGTCGCCGGGTGACAGCGGCACCGTCGGGACGTCCCACCACGAACCACCGTGACACGATCGCCGCGAACGCCGGCGCTCGCGCGCCGAGCCACGGGGACAGGCAAGCGAGAGAGGGAGAGTGCGGTGCCCAAGATCCTGATCGTCGATGACGACCCCGATATCGTCGAGGCCGGCAAGCTCGTGCTCGAGCGTGAGGGCTTCGAGGTGGTGGGTGCGCCCAACAAGCGCGAGGGGCTGAAGATGCTCGAGGAGAGCAAGCCCGACCTGCTCATCCTCGACGTGATGATGGAGGAGCCCGACGACGGCCTCCGCATGGCGCGTGACATCCGCAAGGCGGGCCACACCCTCCCCATCATCATGCTGACCAGCGTCAACGCGGCCATGGGTCTCAACATCGACAAGGACGAGGAGATGGTCCCGGTCGAGGAGTTCCAGCCCAAGCCGGTCGAGCCGGCCACGCTGGTCGCCAAGGTCCAGAAGCTGCTCGCGTCCACGAAGTAGGAAGGCTGCCGATGCTCGCCACGACACCCGACCAGCTGCGCTCCGAGGTCGCCGAGCTCATCGAGAAGCTCGGCCCGGGCCGCAGCTCGCTCATCCCGATCCTGCAGGAGGTCAAGCGCCGGTACCGCGGCGTCGACCCCGAGGCGATGCAGGTCGTCGCCGAGGCCCTCGACATCCACCCCGTCGAGGTCTACAGCGTCGCCTCGTTCTACGCCTTCCTGCACGGCGCCCCCGACGGCCGCTTCGTGATCCGCCTCTGCCAGACGCTCTCCTGCGAGTTCGCCGGCAAGCAGGCCGTCGCCGAGGCCCTGCAGAAGGAGCTCGGCGTCGGCTTCGACGAGTCGACCGACGACGGCCTCTTCACGCTCGAGTGGGCCAGCTGCATAGGCATGTGTGACCAGGGTCCCGCCATGCTCGTCAACGACCGCGTGTACACGCGGGTCACGCCCGAGCAGGTGCCGGCGATCGTCGCCGACTGCCGCGCCCTCGCGGCCGAGGAGGGCTGACCCGTGGCGACCACGATCGAGACCAGGGGCAACGCCCTGACCTACGCCACGATCGAGCCCGAGGCAGGGCTCAAGGCAGCGCTCAGGCTCTCCCGCGGCGACATCGTCGACACCGTCGCCGACAGCGGCCTCAAGGGCCGCGGCGGGGCCGGCTTCCCCACGGGCATGAAGTGGAACTTCTGCGCGTCGGAGAAAGCCGACCAGAAGTACATCGTCTGCAACGCCGACGAGGGCGAGCCCGGCACCTTCAAGGACCGGGTCATCCTCACCGAGTTCGCCGACCTCGTCTTCGAGGGCATGACCATCGGCGGCCGCGCCATCGGCGCCTCGCTCGGCATCGTCTACCTGCGGGCCGAGTACCAGTACCTGCGCCCGCACCTCAACGAGGTCATCAAGCAGCGCCGCGCCAAGGGGCTCCTCGGCCACGACGTGATGGGCATCGCGGGCTTCGACTTCGACATCATCACCGCCCTCGGCGCCGGCGCCTACGTCTGCGGCGAGGAGACCGCCCTCATCGAGTCCCTCGAGGGCTTCCGCGGCGAGCCGCGCAACCGGCCGCCGTTCCCCGTCGTCGCCGGCCTGCTCAACAACCCGACGGTCGTCAACAACGTGGAGACGCTGGCCTCGGTGGCCTGCATCTTCGCCAGGGGCGCCGACTGGTTCAAGGGGTACGGCACCGACAAGTCGACGGGCTACAAGCTGTTCAGCGTCTCCGGCGACTGCGAGAAGCCGGGCGTCTACGAGTTCCCCTGGGGCATCTCGATCGCCGACCTGCTCAAGGAGGTCGGGGGCGAGGGCGCCAAGGCGGTCCAGATCGGCGGCGCCAGCGGCGTCTGCGTGCCGGCCCGCGACTTCGCCCGCCGGCTCGCCTTCGAGGACATCCCCACCGGCGGCTCCGTCATGGTCATCGGGCCGCAGCGCGACATCCTCGACGTCGCCGAGAACTTCCTCGAGTTCTTCGTCGAGGAGAGCTGCGGCCAGTGCACCCCGTGCCGCCTCGGCAACGCCCAGATGCTGCAGGCGGTGAGGCTCCTCAAGCAGGGAGCCTGCCCGCCCGAGTTCCTCGCCGACGTCAAGGCGCTCGGCGGCACCATGCAGGTCGCTTCGAAGTGCGGCCTCGGGCAGACCAGCCCGAGCGCCTTCCTCTCGATCATCGAGCACTTCGGCGACGAGATCGCGAACCGCGCCCCGAGCGCGTGACGAGGGGAGTGAGCATGAGCGACCCCACGACCCCCATCCATCGCGCGCCGCTCTCGCAGCAGGCGCGGCGCGTGCCCGTGACCACCAGCCCGAACGCCATCGGCGGTCTCGTGTCGGTGAGCATCGACGGCGTCGAGTCCAAGGTCCCCTTCGGCTCGACGATCCTCGAGGCCGCCACCAGCATGGGCATCCGCATCCCCACCCTCTGCCACCACCCCGACCTCGACGTCGCCGGCGTCTGCCGCATGTGCCTGGTCGAGGTCGAGGGCCAGCGCACGCTGCAGCCGGCCTGCACGCATCCGGTCGTCAACCAGGTCGTCATCAACACCCACAGCCGGCGTGTGCGCCAGGCCCGCCGCCACGTGCTCGACCTCCTTCTGAGCGAGCACTACGGCGACTGCTACAGCTGCGTGCGCAACGGCAACTGCGAGCTGCAGTCGCTGGCCGAGGAGTACGGCATCGACCGCTTCCGCTTCGGGCACCCTGAGGAGCCGGTCACCGAGCTCGACACCTCGAGCTACTCGGTCATGCGCGACATGAACAAGTGCATCCGCTGCCGGCGTTGCGTGCGCACCTGCATCGACGTGCAGGAGGTCGGCGTCTACGAGGCCGTCAACCGCAGCGACCAGACCGAGATCGCGACCTTCGCCGACCTCCCTCTCGGTGACGTCGTCTGCATCAACTGCGGGCAGTGCATCAACCGCTGCCCCACCGGGGCGCTCTTCGCCAGAGACGAGACCGACGAGGTGTGGAAGGCCATCGACGACCCCGACACCCACGTCGTGATCCAGACGGCGCCGGCGCCGCGCTCGGCGATGGGCGAGCTCTTCGGCCTCGAGCCGGGCACGCCCGTCACCTTCGAGATGAACACCGCCCTGCGCCGCATCGGCTTCGACAAGGTGTTCGACACCAACTTCACCGCCGACCTCACCATCATCGAGGAGGGCACGGAGCTGATCTTGCGGCTCTACAAGGCCCTGGTCGAGAAGGACGAGAGCGTCGCCCTGCCGCAGTTCACGAGCTGCTCGCCGGGCTGGGTCAAGTACCTCGAGCACTTCTACCCCGAGTACCTGCCCAACGCCTCGTCGGCGAAGAGCCCGCAGCAGATGTTCGGCGCGCTCATCAAGACGTTCTACGCCGACAAGCTCGGGGTCGACCCCGCGAAGATCGTCAGCGTCGCGCTCATGCCGTGCTCGGCGAAGAAGTTCGAGTGCAACCGGCCCGAGATGCGCGACTCCGGCTTCCAGGACGTCGACTTCGGGCTCACCACGCGCGAGCTCGGCAAGATGTTCCGCGAGTCGGGCATCCACGTGCCGGCCCTGCCGAAGTCCGACTTCGACGACCCGTTCGGCACCGCCACCGGCTCGGGCGTCATCTTCGGCGCCACCGGCGGCGTGATGGAGTCGGCCCTGCGCACGGTCATCGAGCTGGTCACCGGGCAGAAGGTCGAGAGCATCTACGACCACGGCGACATCATCCCGGTGCGCGGCTTCGAGGGCGTGCGCTACGCCGAGCTCACCATCGACCAGGTCGGTCCCGTGCCCGAGATCCTCGCCCCCCTGGTCCCGAACTGGGACTGGCTCAAGGGCGCGACCCTCAAGGTGGCCGTGGCGCACGGCACCGCCAACGCCAAGAAGATCATGGACGACATCAAGGCGGGCGGCCGGTTCAGCGAGTGCCACTTCATCGAGATCATGGCCTGCCCGGGCGGCTGCCTCGGTGGCGGCGGGCAGCCGATCCCGACCAACGCCGAGATCCGCGCCGCGCGGGCCAAGGCGATCTACGCCGAGGACAAGGCCTACGAGGTGCGCAAGTCGTACGAGAACCCGGCCGTGCTGCGCACCTACCAGGAGTTCCTCACCGACGGCCCCTGCGGGCACAAGAGCCACAAGCTGCTGCACACCAGCTACACGGCGCGCGGCAGGCACATCCCGCAGGAGTAGGACCCCGCCAGACGGCAGCCGTCCCTCGCGGACGGCGACGGACGAGGCCCGGGCCGCGCGACGCGGGGCCCGGGCATCGTCGCGTCCGCCGCGGGGAGACCGGCCGCCCGCG
>DATHSP010000317.1:0-12054 GCA_035464075.1 Thermoleophilia bacterium
TCGCGGCAGACGCTCGCCGCGCGTCAGACGCTCTTCGCGTACTTCGCGCGCCCCTCCTCGTAGAGGTCGCCGCCGTGGCAGTCGTTGACCACGATGGCCGGGAAGTCGACGACCTCGAGGCGGGCGACCGCCTCGGCACCGAGCTCGGGCCAGGCGATCACCTCGTTGCCGGTGATGCGCCGGGCGAGCAGGGCGCCCGCCCCGCCGGTGGCGGCGAAGTACACCGCCGTCTCCTCGACCATCGCCTGCTTGACCTCGGCGGTGCGCAGGCCCTTGCCGATCATCCCCTTCAGCCCGTGTTTCCTGAGCAGCGGGGCGTACGCGTCCATGCGGCCGCTGGTCGTGGGCCCGGCCGACCCTATCGGCTTGCCGGGCTTGGCCGGGCTCGGCCCCATGTAGTAGACGACGGCGCCCTGCAGCTCGAAGGGCAGCTCCTCACCGGCCTCGATCAGCGCGACGAGCTTCTTGTGGGCCGCGTCGCGCGCCTGATAGATCACGCCGGTGATCGCGACGGCGTCCCCCGCCCTCAGGTCCTTCACGACCTCGGCGGTGAGGGGCGTGGTGAGCTTCTTCACTGCCATCTCTCCTCCCCCTCCCTCAGAGCTCGACGGACTTGTGCCGCTGGGCGTGGCACTGCACGTTCACGGCCATCGGCATGCTGGCGATGTGGCAGGGCATCTCCTCGATGAAGACGGCCAGCGCGGTGGTGCGGCCGCCGAGGCCCTGCGGGCCGATGCCGAGCGCGTTGATCCTCTCCAGCAGCTCGGCCTCCATCTCGGCGATGCGCGGGTCGGGGTGCACCGAGCCGATCTCGCGCAGCAGCGCCTTCTTGGCCAGCACGGTGACGGCGTCGATGGTGCCGCCGATGCCGACCCCGATCACGACCGGCGGGCACGGGTTGGAGCCGGCGCGGCTGACCGTGTCGACCACCGCCTGGCTCATGCCGGCCCAGCCCTGGGACGGCTTGAGCATGTTGAGGCTCGACATGTTCTCCGCGCCTCCGCCCTTGGCCATCATCGTGATCCGCACCCGGTCGCCCGGGACGATGCTCGTGTGGATGATGGCCGGCGTGTTGTCCTTGGTGTTGCGGCGCGCGTGCGCCGGCTCCTCGGCGGCCGACTTGCGCAGGTAGCCGTCGAGGTACCCCTGGCGCACGCCCTCGTTGAACGCCGCCTCGAAGTCACCGCCGACAAGGTGGACGTCCTGACCGAGGTCGACGAAGAACACGGCGAGGCCGGTGTCCTGGCAGATCGGCACCCGGTCGCGGGCGGCGATGTCGGCGTTCTCGACGATCTGACCGAGGACCTCGCGCCCGACGGGCGACTCCTCGGTCTCTTCCGCCCTCTTCAGGGCGTCGTACACGTCCTCGGGCAGGTCGTAGTTGGCCGTGATGCAGAGCTCCTTCACGGCCGCGGTGACCTCGGCGACGTCGAGCTCACGGACTGACACGATGCCTCCTCAGTCCTTCTTGCGGTCGGTCGCCTTCTTGACCGCGTCGGCGGCCTTGTCGGCGGCCTGGCGGGCCGCCTCGGCGGCCTTCTCGGCGTACGGGCCGGCCTTGTCGGCCGCCTGGCGAGCGACCTCGGCGGCCTTCTCGGCGTACGGCCCGAGCTTGTCGGCCGCCTTGCCGGCGTACCCGGCGGCGGCGTCGCCGGCGCCCCTGGCGACGGCCTTCAGCGCCTGGGCCGTCGGCGCCGGCGCGCGGCTGCCCTCGGGCATCGCGATGTACCCGAGGGCCATCGCGTCCTGCACGAGACCGCGCGCCCGCGAGATCATCGCCGTCGCCTCCTCGATCTCCTGATCGTAGGTCAGGTCGGTCCTCAGGGCGATGCCCTGCTCGATGGCCTTCATGGCCACCGCCGCGGCCTCGCGGGGGAAAACTTCCCAGTCGTCCATGGTCGGCATGATGTAGTCAGGGCGCAGGCCCTTGTCCTCGGCGACCTTGGCGAGCTCCTCGGCGGCGGCGATGCACATCTCGTCGGTGATCGTCCTGGCGCGCACGTCGAGCGTGCCGCGGAAGATGCCGGGGAAGCCGAGCGAGTTGTTGACCTGGTTCTCGAAGTCGGAGCGCCCGGTGGCGACGACGGCGGTGCCGGCCTCCTTGGCGTCCCAGGGCCACATCTCGGGCATCGGGTTGGCGCAGATGAAGACGATGGAGTCGGAGGCCATGCCCCGGACCCAGTCCTTCTCGATCGTGTCGGGGCCCTGCTTCGAGAGCGCGATGCAGACGTCGGCGCCCTTGAGGGCCTCGGCGATGCCGCCGGTGCGCTGCTCCTCGTTGGTGATCTGGCAGTACTTCCACTTGTCCACCCACTCGGCCTTGACCTTCTTGATGTCGTCGCGCTTCTTGTGGAGGATGCCCTTGCTGTCGACGACGCGACAGAGGGCCGGCGTGGCGCCGTAGGTGAAGATCAGCCGGCTGATGGCGACGTTGGCAGCGCCCGCACCGATGAAGGCGATCTTCACCTCGTCGATCTTCTTGCCCACGACCTTGAGCGCGTTGATGAGACCGGCCAGGGTGACGCAGGCGGTGCCCTGCTGGTCGTCGTGCCACACGGGGATCTCGCACTCCTCGCGCAGCGTGTCGAGGATGCGGAAGCACTTGGGCTGCGAGATGTCCTCGAGGTTCACGCCGCCGAGACCGGGCTGCACGAGCTTGACGAACTCGATGAACTTGTCCGGGTCCTTGGTGTCGACCATGAGCGGGAAGCCGTCGACGCCGCCGAGGTACTTGTAGAGCAGGCTCTTGCCCTCCATGACCGGCATGCCGGCCTTGGGGCCGATGTCCCCCATGCCGAGCACCCGGGTGCCGTCGCTGATCACGGCCACCGTGTTCCACTTGTTGGTGTGCTCGTAGACCTTCTCCGGGTCGTCCTTGATCTCGAGACAGGGCTTGCTGACGCCCGGCGTGTACCAGATGCCGAAGTCCTGGAAGTCGCGCACGCAGCACTTCAGCGTGGTCTCGATCTTGCCGCGATAGAAGGGGTGGAGGACCTTGGCGTCCTCCATGGGCTGATAGGCCTTGGCCTTCAGCTCCTCGACGGTGGGCTGATGCTCCTGCTCGGGCATGAGGGCCTCCTGAGCGGTCGACGGACGAGCCGGGCGGCGCCGCGGTCCCCTTGCGCTCGGCGAGCGCACCCCCCGGGACCACGACGCGGCAGCCGGCCGGTGGCATCGAACGCTAGCACGGGCCCCGGAGGGCGGCAACGAGATGGCCGTGGACCCGGCGACCAAGAGGCCGCGCGGCAGCGGGACGGGATGGCGAGCGAGCGAGGCGGCGCCCTGTCGTGAAGGGCGCCGTCAGGCGGACGTGCTCTTGCCCGGTCCCGCCTCGATGACCTCGGGCGGGCGCGACACGACCATGACGGCCGCGACGGCCGTGGCGAAGAAGAGCCCGAAGAAGGCGAGGAGGAAGGCGGGAGCGCCGAGCGACGAGCGATAGATCGCCCACAGGCCACCGGCCCAGACGGCCAGGAGGACGACCAGCTCGAGGGTCCAGAGACGGCCGCGGCGCTCGAGGAGCACCAGCACGGTCACCCCGAGCATCGCCGCGAAGGCGACGAGGAAGCCGATGCCGACGAGCAGCAGGGCGCTCGGCTCGACGACGCTGGAGGAGACCTGGACACGGGCCCTGCCGTCGATGAGGGCGGCGAGCCCCTCGGCGGTCGCCCACCCGCCCACGACCGCGTAGAACGCGGTCCAGGGCAGCGGCACGAGCGCCATCACGAGCCGCCCCAGCGGACGTCGTTTCACGAGGCCTCACCGCCGCGACGCGTACGCTTGCTCATCGTCCCCCTCCGCGGGCCGTTCGCCGCATTCTAGACCGACCCTGCGAGGGCGGCCACCACGAGAGGCGCGACCTCGCTCGGGCGGCGGGCGACGGCCACGCCGGCCGCCTCGAGGGCCTCCGCCTTGGCGGCCGCCGTCCCCGACCCGCCGCTGATGATCGCCCCGGCGTGCCCCATGCGCTTACCGGGGGGCGCGGTGAAACCGGCCAGGTAGGCGACGACCGGCTTGCTCATGCGCTCGGCGGCGAAGCGCGCGGCGCGCTCCTCGTCGTCGCCGCCGATCTCGCCGACGAGCACCACGGCCGCCGTCCGCTCGTCGGCCTCGAAGAGCTCGAGACACTCGACGAAGCCGACGCCGTGGACGGGGTCGCCGCCCATGCCGACGCAGGTCGTCTGGCCGAGCCCCGCACGGCTGAGCTGGTCCACGATCTCGTAGGTCAGGGTGCCCGAGCGCGAGACGAGCCCGACCGGGCCCGGCGTGAAGATGCCGGCCGGCATGATGCCGGCGTTGCAGCCGGCGTCGGCCGGCCGGCCCTTGGCCGCCGGCCGCACGACCGACACGAGGCCCGGCCCGTTGGGCCCGACCAGCCGGGCCCCCCGGTGCGCCAGATGCGCGGCCGCCTCGCTCATGTCGCGCACGGGGATGCCCTCGGTGATGCAGACGACGAGGCGCACCCCGGCGTCGGCCGCCTCGATCAGGGCGTCGCGGGCGAACCGCGCCGGCACGAAGACCACGGAGGTGTCGGCGCCGGTCTCGCGCACCGCGTCGGCGACGCGGTCGAAGACCGGCACGCCCTCGACCTCCTGCCCGCCCTTGCCGGGGGAGGTGCCGGCCACGACGGCGGTGCCGGCGTCGAGCATGCGCCGCGTGTGGAAGGCGCCCTCGCGGCCGGTGACGCCCTGGACGAGCACCCTCGTGCCGCCGTCGACGAGGATCGCCATCAGGGCGCTCCCTGTGTGGACCCGGCGGCCGCGCCAGCGGGCGCCGCCGGCCCTGACGCCGCAGGTCCCGTCGCCGCCGACCCCGCTGCCTTCGCCGCGGCGACCGCCTCGGCCACCGCCTCGTCGACGCCGGCGGCGACGCGCAGGCGCGGGAGCCCGGCCTCGGCGAGCAGCCGGCGGCCCTCGGTGGCCCCGTTGCCGTCGAGGCGCACGACCACGGGGACGTCGGCGCCGCCCTCGCGCCGCGCAAGCGCGGCGAGCAGGCCGCGGGCGACCTCCTCGCCGCGCGTGATGCCGCCGAAGATGCTGACGAGCAGGGCGCGCACCCCGGGGTCGGAGAGGATCACGTCGACGGCGGCTCCGACCGCCTCGGCGCGGGCGCCGCCGCCGACGTCGCAGAAGTTGGCGGCGGTCCCCCCGGCGGCGGCGACGAGGTCGAGCGTGCTCATCACGAGGCCGGCGCCGTTGCCGATCACGCCGAGGTCGCCGTCGAGCGAGACGTAGCTCAGACCGGCGGCCCGGGCGCGGGCCTCGCGCTCGTCGCCGGCGGCACGGAGCGCCGCGAGGTCGTCGTGACGGTCGAGCGCGTTGTCGTCGATCGTCACCTTGCTGTCGAGACAGACGACGCCCGCCTCCGCGGTCACGACGAGCGGATTGACCTCGACGAGCGTCGCGTCGAGGTCGCGGTAGAGCCGCCACAGGCCGCGTACGACGTCGGCTAAGGCGGCCGACGTTTCCCTCGACCAGGCGACGGGCCGCGCGGCGCCGGGCGGCTCGCCGGCCGACGGTGCCTCGTCGTCCGGAGGGGCCGCCGGGGCGACAGCCGCCGCGGCCGGGTCTGTGATGGCGACAGCCGGGGCGGCCGGGGCGACTGCCGCCGCGGCCGCCGCCACGACGTCGCGCACCTGGTAGTCGGCCAGGCCGAGCAGGGGGTCGATGGTGAAGCGAAGCAGCGCCTCGGGCGTCTCGCGCGCCACGGTCTCGATGTCGACCCCGCCGCGCGTCGAGAAGAGCAGCACCGGGGCACGCTCGTGCCGGTCGAGGGTGAAGGCCAGGTAGTACTCGTGGGCGATGGCCACGGCGCGCTCGAGGAGCACGCTCTCGACGGGCTTGTCCTTGATGCGCAGCGCCATGATGCGCGCGACCGCGTCGAAGACCTCGGGGGTGGTCTCACAGCGCTGCACGCCGCCCGCCTTGCCGCGGCCGCCGGTCAGCGCCTGCGCCTTGGCCACGACCGGGACGCCGAGCTGCCCGGCCATGCGCCGGCCGGCGTGCGCCGAGGTCACGCGCGCGCCCTCGGGCACCGGCAGCCCAGCCGCGGCGAACAGCCGCTTGCCCTGGTACTCGTAGAGGTCCACGGCGCCTAGTGTAAAGTCTGGGAGGTCCGTCCTGCGACACCGACCCGCAGGACGCGGCGGCGCGACCATGCCGGAGCCCGTCACATCGGAGAGCATCACCCGCGCGGCGCGCGTCCTTGCCGGCGCCCGTCACATCGTCGTCTTCACGGGCGCCGGCGTCTCCGCCGAGTCCGGCATCGCCACCTTCCGCGAGCCCGAGACCGGTCTGTGGGCTCAGTACGACCCCATGGACCTCGCGACCCGGGAGGGCTTCCTCCGCGACCCGGAGCTGGTCTGGCGCTGGTACGAGCACCGCTTCGGCCTCGCCGCCGAGGCCGAGCCCAACCCCGGTCACCACGCGATCGCCGAGTTGGAACGCCTGATCCCGGGGACGACCGTCGTCACCCAGAACATCGACGGGCTGCACCAGCGCGCCGGCTCCTCCGACGTCGTCGAGCTCCACGGTACGATGCACAGCTTCAAGTGCCTCGACGGGCGCCACCGCGGGTACGCCCTCGCCGACCTGCTCCGGCAGGCGGCGCGGCCGCCGCGCTGCCCGGAGTGCGGCGACCACATGCGACCCGACGTCGTCTGGTTCGGCGAGGCCCTGCCCGACGACGCCCTGCGGCGCGCGCAGGGCCTCGCCGCCGGCTGCGACGTCATGCTAGTGGCCGGCACGTCGGCGATCGTCTACCCGGCCGCAGGCGTGCCCTTGATCGCCCTGCAGGGCGGAGCCGTGCTGATCGACGTGAACCCGGAGCCGAGCGCCCTCAGCCACCAGGCCACACACTTCCTGCAGGGGAGGAGCGGGGACGTGCTGCCGCGGCTCGTGACGGCGGTCGAAGCCACCCTCGGCGCCCGCCGCCCCGACGCGTGCGGGGACGCCCGGCCCCAGGAAGCGCGCGGGGATCCTCCGGCCCCCGACGCAGCCGCGGACGACGCCTCCGCGGCCGCCGCCTCCGCTACCGCACCCGCGGACGGCTGAGGCGCCGCCTCAGGCCCTGTCGCCGGGCCGTGTCCCCGCGGCGGCGCGGCGCACGACCTCGGCGACGCGGCGCGCCCTGGTCTCGGGCCGCTTCGCCTCGAGGACCCAGTAGACGTACTGCCGGCGGTGTGACGGCGCCCACGTGCGCCAGCGCTCGGCCGCCGCCGGGTCGCCATCGAGGGCCGCCCGCAGGTCGTCCGGCGTCGTCGCGGTCCGCTCCGAGACGGCCTCGTCCCACGTGCCGCGACGCTTCGCCTCCTCCACCAGGGCCATCCCCTCGGGGCGCATGCGGCCCTCTGCTATGAGCTTCTCGACCCGCGCGACGTTGCTCTTCGCCCACACGCTGCCGGGCTTGCGGGGCGTGAAGCGGATCGCGTGCGACCGGTCGTCGATGCGCCTGAGCTGCCCGTCGATCCAGCCGAAGCAGAGGGCCTCCTCGACGGCTTCGCCGTAGCTCAGCGAGGGCTCGTCGACGTGCGCCTTGAGCAGGACGAGCCAGATCGAGGACTTCTCGCGATGGTGCCTCTCGAGCCAGGAGCGCCACGCCGCCAGGTCGGCGGCGAAGAAGGTCTCGGTGATCTCGGCCATGACGGAGGTGGTACCCGGCGGGGGCGGCCGCGACGCCCTCAGCGCGCGAAGGTCGAGAGGTCGGCGCCGAGGCCCTGCTCGAGATAGGCGAGCGCGCGGCGCGTGTAGCGACCGCTGAGGGCGGCGCGCTGCGCGAGCTCTTCGTCGGTGACCTCGCGCACGACCCGGGCCGGAGCGCCCACGATGAGGCTGCGCGGCGGGAACCGCTTGCCCTGCGTGACGAGAGCGTTGGCGCCCACGATGCTGCCGTCGCCGATCTCGCAGCCGTTGAGCAGCGTGCTCCCCATGCCGATGAGGCAGCCGGCGCCGATGGTGGCGCCATGGACGATCACCCCGTGACCGAAGAGTGAGTCGGCCCCGGCGACGAGGGGGAAGCCCGGGTCGCAGTGCGCAACGCAGTTGTCCTGGAAGCTGACCCCGGGGCCGAGACTGATGCGCTCGACGTCGCCGCGGAGGACGGCGCCCGGCCAGACGTTGGCGCCGTCCCCGAGCACGACGTCGCCGATGACCGTCGCGTCGGGGTGCACGAACACCTGCGCGCCGAAGACGGGTACCTTGTCGTGGAACGCGTGGATCGACATCGGCCGGCAGTATACCGGGACGGAGGGTGACATGGAGTTCGTGCACGTGGCGACGCGGACCAGGGACCTCGACAAGGCGATCGCCTTCTACGAGGCGCTGGGCATGCGCTGCAGTCGCAAGAGCGAGTTGACGAAGAACAAGGCCACGCTGGCCTTCATGGAGCCGCCGGAGGGCAACTTCGCCATCGAGCTCGTCTACACCTGGGGCAAGGACACGCCCTACGACGGCGGCGAGCGCTTCGGGCACTTCGCCTTCGACGTCGAGGACATCGACGGCACGTACGCGGCGCTGGTCGCGGCCGGCGCCGAAGAGGTCGGCCGGCCGCCGGCGCCGCTGCAGGGCGACGGCCACCGCATCGCCTTCGTCGCCGACCCCGACGGCAACTGGATCGAGCTCATCGAGCGGTAGACGGCGGCTCGGCACGTGAACGCCCGAGACGGGCGGGCGCGGCCGGCCGAGGCGCGGTGGCCGCATCGGTCGAAGAGCGGCGGGGCGGGGCGCAACCGCCGGGGCGGCGGGCTGTCGCCCGCCGCTCCGCCCCGCTCCCGGGCTCACCCGCGAGTTGTCACGGCTCACCCCGGCGAGGTCGGGAAGGCCCCGGCCCGCATCTTGTCGAGCTTGGCGAGCACCGTACCGGGCTCGTGGAACTCGACGCGCTCCCGGCTGAAGCTGCGCGGGATGTGGACCTTGTCGTCGCCCTGCCGGTGCCAACGGCCCTCGGCGTCCTGCGCGAACAGCGTGTAGTAGTACTTCATGTCGGAGACGACGTCCTGGTCCTGGCACTGCGTGCCGCTGTCGATGTAGATCGCGCGCTGGTCTGGGCGATCGACGAAGAGCTCACGCAGGTCGTCGGCCGCCCGTGACTCGGACTTCACGACCACGACCTCGACCGGGCCGTCGACGGGTTCCCACTTCACGACGACCCAGTTGTCGTCGGCCTTCGCCTTGACCCGACGAATCAGGCGTCCCTCACCGGACTGTCCCATGTGGCCCCCTCGCTCGGACACGACGACCGTGCCCCGACATGATACTGCGCCGCTACGAGCGCGAGAAGGTCGCGCTGCGGCTCCACCCCATGCGGCCGGCGCCGAACGCGCGCGGCAGGCTGAGCAGCATCAGTGCGCCGAGGAGCAGCGACAGGACCAGCGACACGTCGTCGGTGGCGACGCGCATCATCACCACCACCGAGTAGACGTACGTGCCGGCCGCCATCACGGCGACGAGCCCCCACGACCCGCGGTGCGGCATGGTCAGCAGCTCGAGCACCAGCGCCGAGAGGTACAGGGCGGCGGGGAAGAGCAGGACCGGCAGCACCTGCAGGCTGCCGGGATCGAACGGGCGATCGTAGGGCAGTTCCTCCTGAGCGGCGGAGACGACGACCCAGAGCTGGGCCACGAAGCCGGCGATGAGGAAGACGATGACCGCGAGCCGGCCGAGCGCCTGGCGGTCGTGCCGCGCCATGGACGGGGTGCGCCGCCGCCAGGCCCGCGAGCGCACGAAGGCGTGGATCGCCATGCCGACGGCGACGGCCATGAAGAGCGGGAGCGGCAGCCAGGGCTGGTCGACGAGCCACGGCAGGTCGGACCAGGGCGCCGTCGTGTCCTGGCGGATGACGTAGGCCGCCGTCCCGCCGGCCGGGTAGATCTCGCGTACAGCCCCGCTCTCGCCGTCGACCACGACCGCCATCCCGGTGAGCTCCTCGAGCTTCAGACGGCGCGTCTCCGGCCCGGCGTCGGCGGCGGCCCTGTCGAGGACCGGCCACTCGACGGTGGCGGCGCGGGACTGCTCGGCCGGCCACGTGAACGTGACGCCGCCGCCGAGCGGCGACAGCGGGCCGGTCTCGGTGGTCACCGCCGCCTCGGCCTCGACGCCGGCGAGGATCGCCGCGACCCGCGGGTCGGCGCGCGCCGCCTCGTCGAGGGCGGCTTCGGCGGCGGTCGGCTCCTCGGCGGCCGCCTCGTCGTCGTCCTGGGCCGCCGCCGTGGCGGCGGCCCCGAGAGCGACGACGAGGACCAGCACGGCCGCCGCCCAGGGCAGCAGCCGGCGCAGCCGCGCCGAGCGCCGCGCCCCGGGTCGGATGCACGACTCCTCCCAGCGCACCCACTCGCCGCCGGGGTGGCGGGCGAAGACCGTGTAGTAGTAGCGCACGCCGCGCTCGAGCCCGGTGTCGCGGAAGGAGCCGCTCACGTCGTCGTACACGAGGTCCTGCTCGGTGCTTGTGTCAGGGCCCTCGGCGAAGCCACGCGTGGAGCGCAGGATGCGGACCTCGAGGAGCGTGCTGCCGGGGTAGTCCCAGCCGAAGGCGACGTACCGTTCGCCGGCCGCCACGCGCAGGCGACGCACGCGCACGTCGGTCGTCGTCTCCAGACGATGGTCGTGGTGCCGGCGTCGCCGCACCCGCTCCCTCCTCGCGTGGCTCCCGGTCGCGCAAGCATACCAGCGCCCCCAAGCGGCGCGCTCTCCCCCACCCTCGGCCCGGCCGGTAAAGCCTGCCCCGGTGAGGCCGATACAGAGCCCAGGATGAGACGCCGCTTCGACACCCTGCTCGCCCCGCGCCTCGCGGGCCTCCTCGCCGTGCTCGCGCTACTGACGCTGGTCGCGGCGGCGTCGGCACCGGCCGAGCCGAGCGGGGCGCGCACCGACAAGGATGCCGACGTCTTCAGCGTGGTCAAGAAGGACGACGGCCGCTCGCTGCGCGACCTGCAGGAGGAGGCGAAACGCGTGCGCGCCGGCATGGAGCGCCTGAGGGCCGAGATCGACGCCGTCGCCGGCGATTATGAGGCGACGCGCGCCGAGCTCGACGGCGTCGGGCGCGAGCTCGTCGAGACGCGCGTCGAGCTCGCCCGCACGGAGTCGCTGCTCGCGGCGCAGACGACGGTGGTCGCCGCCCACATGACGGCGGTGTACAAGAGCGGCGACGCGACGTGGCTCGACGTCCTCGCCGGCGCCGGCAGCTTCGCCGACCTCGAGGCCGACGTGCGCATGCTGCGCCGCGTGATGGACGAAGACCAGAAGGCCCAACTCGAGCTGATGCGGCTCACCGAGGCCGCCGAGGGCCTCGAGTCCGGCCTCGCCGAGCGGCGCGAGCGCACCCTCGTCCTCGAGACCCGACTCGAGGAGCAGCGCGCGACGCTGGACGACGCGCTGGCCGAGCGGCGCGCCCTGCTCGAAGGCCTGACGGCGCGCATCGAGGAGATCCTCGTCGGGCGGCTCCCCACGGGCCTCGCGAAGGCGCCGAAGGGCGGCTACAACCAGCTCACCTGGGCCAAGGCCCTGCTCAGGAGCCTCGGCGCCCCGCTGACGACGCCGAACCTGGCCGCGATGGTGGCCTGGGAGATGGCCGAGGGCGGCCACTGGAACAACTCGGCGCACTACAACCCGCTCAACACCACCTGGACGATGCCGGGGTCGACCTCGATGAACTCGGTCGGGGTCAAGGCCTACGTGAGCTGGCAGCAGGGCTTCAAGGCGACCCTGAACACGCTCCACAACGGGTACTACGACGGCATCCTCAAAGCGCTGCGGAGGGGCGACGACGCGCAGGCCGTGGCCGACGCGGTCGCCGACTCACCCTGGGGGACACACGCGTTCACGGTGCGCTGACCCGGCTCAGGTCAACGACCGCGTGATGCAGGACAGCCAAACTGCACAATGCGCGCGCCCGAAGCAGGCGAGCGGCTCGTGCGCGGCAAGGTGAACGCCCGCAGAGTTATCTGGTATCATGTCCGCCCGCTTGCCCCATCGCGGCGCGTTCGTCTAGGGGCCTAGGACGCCGGCCTCTCACGCCGGTAACACGGGTTCGAATCCCGTACGCGCTGCCACTCTCACCTCG
>DATHSP010000318.1:0-3529 GCA_035464075.1 Thermoleophilia bacterium
TCGGCGTCGCCGGTGGCGTCGATGACGCGGCGCGCGAGGATCGCCTGCCGTCCGGACTTGCTCTCCGTCACCACGCCGGTGACGAGGCCGTCGTCGACGAGGGGCTGGACGGCGAGGCAGTGCAGGAGCGGCTCGACGCCGGCCTCGCGGACGAGCTCGTCGGCGACGTGCTTGAAGAGCTCGGTGTCGAGCGCCTCGCTGCGGGACTGGGACTCCGGCGCGGTCGCGCCCATGGCGGCGGCGCGCCGCTCGAACTCGATGCCGATGCCCTCGCTGTCGACCGTGCCCTCGTGCCTGTACCAGGCGATGGTCTCCACCCCCGTCTGGGTGATGAGGCCGCCGAAGCACCCGAAACGGTCGAGCAGGATGGTCCGCGCACCCTCTCGCGCCGCGGCGATGGCGGCGGCGAGGCCGCCGGGACCGCTGCCCACGACGAGGACCTCGGTCTCGGCGAGGACGGGGATGCTCCTCGCCGGCTCTGCGATCTGCTTCATTCGACCTCCCGGGGCATCGGCGGCGCTTGTCGTCGCCGGCGCCTCTCGTCGCGCCTGGGCGAAGCGCCGATGCCCGCTCCTGTGGCGGGTCCGTGGGGAGTGCCGGTCCGACGAGGCGGACGGCACGGCGTCCCCGGTCGCCCGCTGCCTCCGGCCGACGCTCTCGCGCCGGCCGGCGACCTCCGTCCGACGTTTGACAAGAGCATAGCGCAGGGTTCATGGTACATACCAGTTCGCGTGGTACATACCAGAGACCGATCCCCACGCGTGGCGAAGGAGCGTGTCGATGAGCGACGAGACCGGGGCTCACTCCGCAGGACGGCGGACGGACCCGAACGGCGCGATCCCCTTCGGCGAGAGCGCCGAGGTCGCGGCGCCCGCGCTGCAGGAGCGCCGGCGCGACCTCGCACGCCTGGCCGGTGACACCTTCGACGTGCTCGTCGTCGGTGGCGGCGTGACCGGCTGCGGCGCCGCCCTCGATGCCGCGACCCGCGGCCTCTCCGTGGCCCTCGTCGAGAAGCGCGACTTCGCCGCCGGCACCTCGAGCCGCTCGAGCAAGCTGATCCACGGGGGGCTCCGCTACCTGGAGCGTCTCGACCTCGGGCTGGTGAGGGAGGCGTTGCACGAGCGCCGGCTCCTCGTGGAGAAGCTCGCCCCGCACA
Organism: Thermoleophilia bacterium; assembly: GCA_035464075.1. Classification (GTDB taxonomy): domain Bacteria; phylum Actinomycetota; class Thermoleophilia; order UBA2241; family UBA2241; genus UBA2241. The sequence goes on from DATHSP010000318.1 coordinate 1,157, forward strand.
TGGTCCACCCGACGCCCTTCCTCCTCCCCCTGCGGCACGGGCTCCGCGACCGCGTGTACATGGGCTCGGGACTCTTTCTCTACGACACCCTCGCCGGACGCCGGCCGGCCATGCCGCGCCACCGTCACCTCTCGCACGCCGCCTGCCTGCGCGCCGTCCCGTCGCTGCGCGACGACGCCCTCACCGGCGGCATCCGCTATCACGACGCCCAGGTCGACGACGCGCGCTTCTCGGTGATGCTGGCACGCACGGCGATGGCCCAGGGCGCCGTCTGCGCCCCCGCCGTCGAGGTCGTCGCCTTCCTGCACGAGGGCGGCAGGGTCGCCGGCGTGCGAGCGCGCGACCTCGAGGCGGGCGACGAATTCGAGGTGCGCGCCCGCACGGTGGTCAACGCGACCGGCGTGTGGACGACGCACATGGAGCGTCTGGCCGGTGTCGGATCGCCGCTGATCGTGCGGCCGTCGAAGGGCGTGCACGTCGTCGTGCCCAGGGCGCGTATCGACTCCGAGTACGCGCTCATCATCCCCACCGAGAAGAGCGTCCTGTTCGTGCTGCCTTGGGGTGACCAGTGGATCATCGGGACGACCGACACCGACTGGCAGTTCGGCCTCGACCACCCCTCGGCCACGCGCACCGACATCCAGTACCTGCTCGACCACGTCAACGCCGTCCTCGCCGACCCGCTCACGTTCGACGACATCATCGCCGTCTACGTCGGCCTGCGGCCGCTGCTCGGCGGAGGCGACGACGACACGGCCAAGGTGTCGCGCGAGCACGCCGTGCGGCGCAGCGCGCCGGGGCTCGTGAGCGTCGCCGGTGGCAAGTACACGACCTACCGGCTGATGGCGCGCGACGCGGTCGACGCGGCGGTCGCCGACCTGCCCTTCACGGTGGACCCCACGCGCACCGCCGACACGCCGCTCCTCGGCGCGGTGGGTGCCGCGGGCGCCGAAGGGCGCCTGAGATCGCACCCCGCCGCCGCGCTGCTGGGGCCGGGACACCTGCGGCACCTGGTGCGGCGCTACGGGGCCCTGGCGGCGACGGTCCTGGACCTGGTGGCCGACGAGCCGCACCTGGCGGCGCCGTTGCCGGGGGCCGAGCGCTACGTGTCGGCCGAGGCCGCCTACGCTGCACTGCACGAGAGCGCGCTCCACATCGACGACGTGCTGACCCGGCGCACGCACATCGCCTTCGAGGCGGCCGACCGCGGCCGCGAGGCGGCCGCCCACGTGGCCGCCCTCATGGCTCCCGCGCTCGGGTGGGACCAGGCCGCCGTCGAGCGCGAGGTCGACCACTACCACGCGCGCCTGGACGCGGAGCGTGCCGCCCAGGCGATGCTCGACGACGCCGCCTCCGACTCGGCCCGCTCCGCGGTCCGCGACGTGAGGCTGTCGGCCGCGGATGACGCTGCCGGCGCGGCCGTCGTGCCCGCCCCTGACACCGCGCCCGCCCCGGACACGGCGTCCACCCCCGGCACCGTGTCCACGGACGCCCATCGACTACCATAGGACCCGGCCCGTCGGCGACGGCCGCGACACCGATCACGGAGGACCGCAGACCATGACCCAGAGCGCAGCAGGCCCGGTACCGGGCGCGACCTTCTCCTCCTTCACGCCGCCGGCCCGCATCCTCATGGGGCCGGGCCCTTCGGATGTCCACACGCGTGTCCTCGACGCCATGGCGCGGCCGACCATCGGCCACCTCGACCCGGCCTTCGTCGGCATGATGGACGAGCTCAAGGAGCTTCTGCGCTACGCCTTCCAGACCGCGAACGAGGTCACCTTCCCCGTCTCGGGCCCCGGCTCGGTCGGCATGGAGACCTGCTTCGTCAACCTGGTCGCGCCGGGCGACACCGCCGTCGTCTGCCGCAACGGCGTGTTCGGCGCGCGCATGCTCGAGAACGTGCGGCGCTGCGGCGGCGTGCCCGTCGTCGTCGACGACGACTGGGGCACGCCGGTGTCGGTCGACAAGGTCGAGGCCGCCCTCCGCGAGCACCCCGAGGCGCGTCTCGTCGCCTTCGTCCAGGCCGAGACCTCGACCGGCGCACACACCGACCCGGCTCCGCTCGTCGCCCTGGCCCACGCCCACGACTGCCTCGCGATCGTCGACACGGTGACCGCCGTCGGCGGCGTGCCGGTCAGGGTCGACGAGTGGGGGATCGACGCCGTCTACTCCGGCACCCAGAAGTGCCTCTCCTGTCCGCCCGGGCTCTCGCCGGTGAGCTTCAACGAGCGCGCGGTCGAGAGGGTGAAGGCGCGCAAGGCCCCCTGCCAGAGCTGGTTCATGGACCTCGGCCTGCAGCTCGGCTACTGGTCGTCGGGCTCGCGGACGTACCATCACACCGCGCCGGTCAACGCGCTCTACGGGCTGCAC
>DATHSP010000319.1:0-2067 GCA_035464075.1 Thermoleophilia bacterium
CCGGCCGCGGGGTCCGCTGAGTACGACGAGTACACGGCCAGTCTCGTCGACTACCTCGTCCAGAGCGAGGTCGTCGCCCAGGGCGCCGAGAGACTCGGTGTCGAGGTGACCGCCCTCGACGTCTCGCTCTACATCGCCGAGCTGGAGACGTCGTACGGCGGGCACGACGCGTTCCTCGAGGAGCTGGCAGAGCAGGGCATGACCTTCGCGGAGGTGCGCAAGGACGTGCGGGCGAGTCTCCTCGGGGAGGCGGTGTACAACAAGGTGATCGAGGACGTGAAGGTCACGGCGGCCGAGGTCAAGGCGTTCTGGGACGAGAACGAGGCGGCCATCAAGGAGCGCGCCAAGGAGAACGACAAGGTCGCGACCTTCGCCAACACCAAGAAGGAGATCCGGGAATCGCTCCTGGAGACGGCTCGCGCCCAGGCGTGGCAGGAGTGGGTCGAAGCGACCATCGCCGAGCTCGGGGTCGTCTACGCCGAGGGGTACGACCCGGCGGTCCTGAGGGCACCGGCTTCCCCCGCGGCCCCTGCGCCCACCTCGTCGCCGGCGGCCGAGTAGCGCACGGGGCGCGTGGGTGGCGGGCGCGCGGGCCCCAGCCTGTGCCCGCCTGAGTCCGCGCGCGCCCGACTTCGCGCCCGCTGCTCTCACTTCCCGGCGGCCGGCTTGACGCAGCCGCCCGGGAGCCAGCCCTCGCGTCCGTCCTCCGTGCGGCAGCGCGCCCAGCCGCTCTCGGTCTCGAGCACCTCGAGCAGCTCGCCGGCGCGCACCGTGAGCTCGCGCGCGTCGTAGTCGCGCGCGAGGCGCCGGCGCGCGCCGGCGCCCTCGAGCAGGCCCTCGGGCACCCAGCCCCGCCGGCCGTCGGCGGCGGTGCACCAGCGCCACTCCGCCCACTCGACGTCGGCGGGCCCCACCTCGAGCTCGTCGCCGGCGCGTCCGGCGAGGGGGTCCTCGTAGGAGGCCTTGTGCCCGCACACCGAGCGCAGGGTCAGCCGATCCTCCATCGTCCTCCGCTCCTTCGTCTGTTCACCGCACCAGCACGAGGGCGAAGTAGCGGTACTCGTCGTCCCTCGACTTCACCGTCTCGATCTGCCAGCCGGCAGCGCGCACGGTCGTGAACACATCGACACCGCAGGCCTCCATCGAAGGCCGCGCCGACTCGGGCGCGGGGCACGGCTCGCCGGCGCGGCAGCAGGCGCAGAGGTCGCACGGGCCGGCGCCCATGGTCCAGGCCTTGTGGAAGCCGGCGAGGAAGAGCTCGCGTTCGAGGGCGAGGGCCGCATCGTTCAAGCGCCGCGACGCGGCGTCGGAGCGCTCCTCGCCGACGATCGGCCCGACGCCGAGCAGGATCGCCTCCTCGTACCCGTCGAGCACGCGCTGCGTCTGCTCGACGGAGGGCGCTCCGTCGGGAGGGCACGTGCGCGCCAGGCCCGGCTCGTCGCAGCCGTAGAGGCACTTCATGCGCACCCACTCGGCGACGACGACGCTCTCGGCCGGGACGACGGTCGCCCGGTCGGCGCCGAGCTCGAGGGCCCGGGCGCGCCACGCCCGCAGGTCAGTGCTCATGAGGCTCCTTTCGTCGCCGCCCATGCTACAGCGAGCACGACGGCGCGCTATACTGGCTCTCCTATGCGTGCCCACGCGAAGAGCGGCCGGTGAGCGGCCGCGCCCCGACGAAGTCCCTCGGCGCGGCCCCGCGCGCCCTGCCGCTGGCCCTCGTCGCTGTCCTGCTCCTCCTCGTGCTCCTTGCCGCGGCGTGCGGCGACGACGCGCCCTCTCCCGACGACAGCGCTTCGCCGTCGCCGGTCGACGCCGTCAAGACCCTGGGAGACGCGGCGGCGAAGATGTCGGCCGACGGCCTCACCGCCCACATCGCCTTCGGCACGCAGCTGGCCTTTGACGGCCCCGGGCTGAAGAGCAAGGTCACGGCCACCGGGTCGGGCGACCTGGAGATGCCGACCAAGATCCGCTACGTCATCGATGTCACCGCCGACGACAGCGGGGGCGCGCTCGAGGTCGTCACGGTCGACGGCGTCGACTACTACACCCGAGACGCCAACGACCCCG
>DATHSP010000320.1:0-2519 GCA_035464075.1 Thermoleophilia bacterium
GACCGCGCACGTCGCGGGCTCCGCCCGCGTCATCCGCGCGGTCGCCGCCGCGGCGCCCGCCGAGCGCCCGCTCGTCGTCCGCCTGCGCACCGCCGCGGTCGTGCCCGGCACGCCGCTCGCCGCACGCCAGGCGGCCGGCGAGGTCGTCCTCCCCGACGACGGCGAGGTCGCGCAGGAGCTGCGCGATCTCCTCGAGCGGCTGGGCGACGCGCGGCTCGAACTGCGCTCCGACCACGCCCTCAACCTGCTGCCGGGCCTCGAAGGCTCGTTGCCTGTCGACCGCGAGCGCCTTCTGGGGATCCTGGAGGGCTTCCTCGCGCTGCCCCGCGATCGGCAGGCGCGCTTCGCGGTCGGCGCCCGCCTCGGCCTCTTCGGCGAGATCGACGACCTCGACGACCCCGTGCGCATGGCGCGGCTCGAGAGCCAGTTCGCCGGCTATGAGCAGCCGGACGCCGACGAGCTGCTGGCGGCGGCGACGGCGCTCCGGGCGCGGTTCATCTGAGGCCGGCGCCGCGCGCCCGCGCCCCGCGCCGGCGCCCGCCGGCGCCGCTCAGTCTCGCTGCGCCTCGCCCCCGAGATCGCCCGTCAGGTACCTCTGCACGGTGGGTCCGATGGCGATGACGAGGTCGTCGACGCTCGCCGAGGCGAGTGGCTCGAGCCGGCCGATGAAGCGTATGATCGCGAGCCCCACGAACTGAGAGCCCACGAGTGTCGCGCGAAGCGGCGCGTCGGGCACGCCGAGAGCCTGGGTGATGGGGCCGAACACCTCGCGCACTAGCAGGTCGCGGATCATCGCCATCGCGGTCTCGTTCGTCATCGCGGAGCGCAGCATGGCCATGAGGCGGACGCGGGTCTCGGGCGGCTCCCACGCCTCGAGGAAGGTGCGGACGATGACGGCGCCGAGCTGGTCCGGGCCGGCGACGAAGCCGCGCTCGAAGATCTGCCGCGGACTCACCGGGAGCTCGAGCGCGGCCTCGAACAGGTCCTCCTTGCTCCCGAAGTAGTGGAGGACCAGGGCAGGGTCGACCCCGGCGGCGGTGGCGATGCCGCGGATCGTCGCCCGGTCGTAGCCTGCTTCAGCGAAGGCGACCGTGGCGGCGGCGAGGATCGCCTCGCGGGCGCCGCTCTCGCCCGGCCGGCGGCCGGTCCTGCCCCGTGCCGCACTCACGGTCTCGCCTCCGCTTCGACGACGGTGACCAGCCGTGCGAAGGCCTCCTCGAAGGTCGCGTGGCCGGCCATGAGCTCGGCCGGAGCGCCGCGGGCGACGACGCGCCCTTCGGCCATGATCGCGAGGCGGTCACACTGGTCCGCCTCCTCCATGAAGTGGGTCGTCACCAGGACCGCGGCGCCGCGGTCGGCCGCGTCGTGCACGGTGCGCCAGAGCCCCGCCCGGGCGGCAGGGCCGACGCCTGAGGTCGGCTCGTCCAGCACCAGCACCTCGGGCGCGTGCGCGAGGGCGGCCGCGAAGGCGAGGCGGCGGCGCAGCCCAAGGGGTAAGTCGCGCACGAGGTCACCGCGAACGGCGGCGAGGTCCTCGTCGAGCGCCGGCCGGGGGACGCCGAAGGCCTCGCTGGTGAAGTCGAGGTTCTGGGTGACGGTCAGGTCCTCCCAGAGGCCGAGCCCTTGGGGCACGTACCCGATGCGGCGCCGCGAGGCCCGTGAGGGCGGCGCGCCGAAGAGCAGCACGTCGCCTGCGGTGGGGCGCAGCAGCCCGAGAAGCATGCGGATGAGGGTCGTCTTGCCGGCACCGTTCGCGCCGAGGAGCCCCACCACCTCGCCCGGACGGACGGCGAGATCGACGCCGTCGACGGCGGCGAGGCTGCCGAAGCGGCGCACGGCCGCCCGCGTCTCGACCACCGGGGCGACCGCGCCCGGGTCGTGAGGGCGCCGGGGCTGCGGCCGGGGGATGTCGGGCACCACGTCCGCCGGACTGCCGGCGGCGGTCACGCGGCCGCCGTCGAGGACCAGCACGGCGTCTGCACGGGCCGCCTCGTCGAGGTACGTCGTCGAGAAGACGACGGCGGCCCCGGCACCGGCGGCCGCCGTCAGCAGGCGCCAGAACTCGAGCCGACTCACGGGGTCGACGCCGGTGGTCGGCTCGTCCAGCACGAGCAGCCGGGGGGTGTGGGTCATGGCCATCGCGAAGGCCAGCTTCTGCCGCATCCCGCCGGAGAGACGGCCGGCGAGGCGCGTCGGCGCGCCGTCGAGCCCGGCCTCGCGGAGAAGGGCCTCGCGGCGCGCGTCGAACACGCTGCCGCGGACGCCGTAGGCGACCGCGGCGAAGGCGAGGTTCTCGTCGACCGTCAGGTCCTGGTAGACGCCGACCGGGGAGGAGAGGTAGCCGAGGGCGGCCGTCGAGGGGCGCCGCACGGCGCCCGCCGACGGCCGCACCAGGCCCACCAGCGCGCGCAGGAGAGTCGTCTTGCCGGCGCCGTCACCGCCGACGACGGCGGGGGCGGCGCAGGCCGCCGCCCGAAGGCGCCCGGGGGCGAGGGCCGGGCGGCTGCCGTACCGCACCG
>DATHSP010000321.1:0-4504 GCA_035464075.1 Thermoleophilia bacterium
CGCGTCGAACCAGACGTAGGTGACGTGCTCCTCGTCCCACGGCAGCGGGATGCCCCAGGGCACGCGGGCCCGCGGGCGGCTGATCGACAGGTCGCCGATCGGCTCGCGCAGCATCGCCAGCACCTCGTTGCGGTAGCGCTCCGGGCGGATCAGGTCGGGGTTCTGCTCGATCGTCTCGCGCAGCCACGGCCGGTACTTCTCCATGCGGAAGAAGTAGTTCGCCTCGACGCGCAGCTCGGGCGGGTCGTCGGAGTCGGGGCAGCAGCCGTTCACCAGCTCCTTCTCGGTGACGAAGCGCTCGGCGCCGACGCAGTAGAGCCCCGAGTACTCGCCGTAGAAGATGTCGCCGCTGTCGTACACGCGCTGCAGCACGTCCTGCACGACCTTCTTGTGGGCCGGGTCGGTGGTGCGGATGAAGCCGTCGTAGGCGATCCCCATCGAGTCCCAGGTGCTGCGGAACTGGCCGGTCACCTGGTCGACGTAGGCCTGCGGGTCGACGCCGGCAGCGGCGGCGGCCTTCGCCACCTTCTCGCCGTGCTCGTCGGTGCCCGTCAAGAAGTAGGTGTCGTCGCCCCGCAGGCGGTGGAAACGGGTGACGACGTCCACCAGGATCGTCGTGTACGCGTGCCCGATGTGGGGCGCGGCGTTGACGTAGAAGATCGGCGTGGTCGCGTAGTAGCGGCCGGGCTCGGGCTTGGGCATCTGGGGCGTCCTCCGAGTCGACCCGCGGTGGCGGGCAGGATGGGGTTGGGCTACGGGAACCGCCATGGGGCGCAATGGAAAGGGCGCCGCTCGCACGACGCCCCGGCCCTCCCGACGCTCTTCGTCAGGCGGTCGCAGGGCAGCGGGACATCTGGCGGCGCCGCGTCATCGAACGGAGTGTAGCAGGTCGCGCGCGGCGATACCATGCGCTCGTGACGATGAAGTCCCATTGGAGCCTCGAGGCGGCCGCCGACTTCAAGCGTGCCCGCCGGCGCGCCGACCTGCGCGAGGCGCTCTCCGCGCTCGGCGCGCGGCCCGCGCCGCTGCTCTCCTACGACGACGTCCGCCGGCGGCTGCACGCCGTCGAGAGCCCCGCCCGCTACCTCGAAGACGTGCCGCTCGACGCGATCGTCGGCAGCGTCGGCCGCACCGTCGACTTCACCCGCGAGTTCCTGCCGCGCACCGACGCCGACAAGGCGCGCTGGGTCGGCGTCAAGGTGGCGATGACCGGCCTGACGGGCACCCCCCCGGTCGAGCTCTACCGCATCGGTGACGCGTACTTCGTGCGCGATGGCAACCACCGCGTCTCGGTCGCGCGCCAGTTGGGCGCCCGCTTCATCCAGGCCTACGTCACGCCGGTGCACACCCGCGTGCCGCTCTCCGCCGACGTCTCGCCCGACGACCTGATCATCGCCGAGGAGCACGCGCGCTTCCTCGAGTCCACCGCGCTGGACGAGCTGCGCCCCGACGCCGACCTGCGCGTGACCACGGCCGGCGCCTTCGAGCGGCTGCTCGACCACATCTCGGTCCATCGCTACTACATGGGTATCGACGAGGACCGCGAGGTCGCGTACCCCGAGGCGGTGGCGCACTGGTACGACACCGTCTACCTGCCGGTGCGCGAGGCGATCCGATTGGGCGGCGTCCTCCGGGGCTTCCCAGGGCGGACGGAGACCGACCTCTACCTGTGGCTCTCCGAGCATCGCGGCCGCCTGGAGCGCGAGCTCGGCTTCTCGCTGCCGAGCGAGTCGATCGCCGAGTCCATCGGCTCCGGCGGCGCCGGCGCCACTGCCGGAGCCGCAGAGCGCCGGGGCGCAAAAGGGCGCGACGACCTGCTGAAGCAGGTCCACGAGCGAAACGGGGGGCGCCAATCGGACGGGGGTTCGATCGCAGACGACCTGTTGGTCGCGCTACCCGACCTCGAGCTGGGCCTGCCGGCCCTGGAGCAGGCGCTGCTGGTCGCCGATCGCGAGCGCGCAAGGGTGTACGCGCTGCACGTGGCCGCCGACGAGGACGCCGCGGCGTGCGAGGACGTCGCGGCGCTGCGCGCCGCCGCGCTGGCGGCAGCCGAGCGGGCGGGGGTCGAGCTGCAGTTCGCCGTTGCCCTGGGGAACCCCGCCCAGGAGTTGCGTGAACGCGCCGCCTGGGTGGATCTGCTGGTCGCTCCGATGATCGTCCAGGACGCCAAGGGTTGGCGCCTGTCGCCGCGGCACCAGGGGCTCCTTCGGCGCACGCCCTGCCCGATCCTGGTGACGGTCGGCCCGGCGCGGCGCTTGGAGCGCGCCCTGGTGGCGTACGACGGCGGGACGCGCGCCGACGAGGCGCTGTTCGTCGCCGCCTACGCCGCCGGCAAGTGGGGTACCGAGGTGGTCGTGGCGACCGTGGCGGACTCGGCGCGTGGCGCGAGCGCGGTCTTGGACAGGGCCCGCAGCTACCTCGAGCGCTACGGGGTGCGCGCCGATTACGTCGAGCGCCAGGGACCGGTGGCCGAGATGCTGATCGCCGTCGCCGACGAGCGGGCGTGCGACCTGGTGCTGATGGGCAGCTACCGCTACTCGCGTTGGCTGGAGTCGCTCCTCGGAGGCGTGCTCGAGCGCACGCTGCGCTCTGCCGGACGGCCGGTGATGGTGCTCTGAACCACGGCCGGCGACTCGGGTGGCGACACGGGACGTCGCCCGCTCGGCGCCGGTCGGACGGGCGCGGTCCGCGGGTGAAGCAAACATGAGAATTCGGCCACAAGCGGCTCCTGGAGAGGGCATAATCGTTGACAGCGACGTTGCTCCGTGCGATAGTCGCAACAAGATGTCGGCGTGTGCTGGGTCTGGTTGGGAAGGAGGTGGCGGGGTCGGAACAGCGCATGCGGCACATCTCGGGTCATTGCGTCGGCATCGGGGCCCGGAACGGAGGAAACTCGGACAACTCGCGTTCCCGACGCTCGAGGTCGAACGCAGACCCTTCGCTCTCGTCCGGCTCGAACCGCCCGCAGCCATGCGATGATTCCCGTCTTGTCCTGTTGCAGCACGAGGCCATCGTGCTAGCATCCGAGATAACGCCAGAACGGCGGCGTGCCCCGCGCCACCCACGCTCAAAAAGCTGCCTGGCGACGTCCCTACAAGGAGGGAACCCTGTGCGATTCCATCAATGGCCTCGGGTGACCGAAACCCCACTCAGGAGGAAGCAATGAAGACGCTTAGGCTCGTGGCGCTGCTCGTCGCAGCCGCCATGTTCTTGGTTGCCTGCGGGACAGGCAACGGGAACGGTGACGACGATCCTGTCGTGACCACCGGAACGTTGTTCGTCAACGTCAACGTCCCGGCGACGGTGACCGTTCTCGACAGCGACGGCGTGCAGATCGACAAGGTACTCAACACGCAAGCGAAGAACTGGACCGTCGAGGCCGGCAACTACACCGTGCAGGCCGAGGCCGTGGGCTACGGCGCCCAGTCCGAGCCGGTGACGATCACCGCCGGCCAGTCGTCGACCGTCAACTTCTCGCTGCTTGCCGACACCGTCGTGCTCGGCAACGTCGCGAGCGTCGAGATCGTCGGCTTCGTCGACGAGAACGGCGACCCGTACGACTGGGACATGGAAGAGAACCCGGTCAAGGACGCCACGCTCGTGGCGGCCCAGACCGAAGAGATGGTCGGCGTCGTCGTGCGTGCCCTTGACGCGGACGGCGATCCGGTCGCGGGTGCCCCTGTGACGATCGGCATCACGGGCGACTTCTCGGACGCGCTGGCGATCTACCCGGGCAAGGCCTCTGACGTCATGCCGTCGGCCGCCCAGACGTTCCAGGGCCTGACGACCGACGCGGACGGCTACGCCTACTTCGTCATCGAGGCGACGAACGCCTTCCCGACGTGGCAGGAGATCCTGAACGGCTTCGGCTTCTTCTACGGCCCGCGCTATCCTCTTGCGGATCTGCAGGCGAGCCAGGTCATCGGTGACGGGTTCGGCCTCGAGCCGGTCAAGCTGATCGTCAGCTCCGTCGGCGGCGACATGATCGCCAAGCGCTCGGAGTTCAAGGCCTGGTTCGTCAACATGTCGCACCTGTGGTACGGCGAACCCGATGCGGACGACAACCTGGATGAGGACTCGTTGGTCTACACCGACCTGCGCCTCGGCGCCGACCTCGGCGAGATCTTCAACATCTGGCTGGTGGGCTCCAACGACTACAACGGGCACGACTTCGGCACCTTCGCCATCACCAAGCAGCCCACCTCGGATCCCTTCGCGGTCGGCTACGACATGTTCGGCTTCTTCGAGTATGGCGGCAACGGCAACGGCTTCAAGCCCTCCGGTATGGCGATGCCGTGGTTCGGCGCCCCGGGATACATGGTCTACACCATGTCCGGCGACACCGACCTCGTCGCTTGGGACAACTGCGACTACGTCAGCGCCGACGGCCTGACCTGCGAGGACTACGGCTCGGGCGTCAGCCTCGTGCCGCTCCCCTCGGTGGACCTCGAAGACCTCCCGATCTCGGTCACCGTGGACGCGACCTACGTGTTCGAGGTGCCCT
>DATHSP010000322.1:0-8817 GCA_035464075.1 Thermoleophilia bacterium
CCGCGGCCACGCTCGCGGCCGACCTCCGCGCCGCACCCGTATCCGCACATCACCCGAGGACATCCCTGTTGCCACCCTAGTGTCGAGACCCTACAATCAGGCGCGAAGGTCCATCGGGAGGTGGCCAGTCTGGCACACGCACCCTCTCGAGTATCAGGCAGGAGGCCCGGCGAGCCCGTGACGAACCAGTCCGGAGCGATGTCCCGCAGCGAGGCGGTCACACGGCTGCTCGAGGAGACACGTTCCGCGGCGGCGCGCTGCTACCAGTGCGGCAAGTGCTCCGCCGGATGCCCGATGGCCGCGGAGATGACGCTCCCGCCGCACGACCTCATGCGCCTGACGGCACGCGGCCGCTTCGGCGAGGTGCTCTCCGCCGACTCGCTGTGGCTCTGCCTCACCTGCGAGACGTGCAGCGAGCGCTGCCCGACCGGCACCGACCCGGCGGCGATCATCGACGGGCTGCGCGAGGCCGCCGTCCTCGACGGCAGCCGCGACGTGCCGCGCGCCATCGCCGCCTTCCACCGCTCGTTCCTCGACCAGGTGCGCCTCACGGGGCGGCTCTACGAGGCCGGCTTCTTCGTGCAGTACAAGCTGCGCAGCCGGGCCCTGCTCGCCGACATCGGCAACGCCCCGGGCCTCGTGCTCCGCGGCAAGCTGCACCCCCTGCCGCACCGCGTGCACGCGATCCGCGAGGTCCGCGCCATCTTCGAGCGCTGCGGCGTGAGCGCCGCCGACCTCGCCGGCGAGGGCCGCGGCCCCGAGACCGGCGGTGGCGGATGACCCTCGCGTACTACCCCGGCTGCTCGCTGCAGGGCACCTCGCGCGAGTTCGGCGAGAGCTTCCTCGCCGTGGTCGAGGCCCTGCGCATCCAGATGACCGAGGTCGACGACTGGAACTGCTGCGGCGCGAGCTCGGCGCACCCCATCAGCCGCGACCTCGGCGTCGCCCTGCCGGCGCGCAACCTCGCGCTCGCCGCCGAGCAGGGCGCCGATGAGCTCGTCGCCCCGTGCGCGGCGTGCTACAGCCGGCTGGCGACGGCCCAGCACCAGCTCGCCGCCGACGCCGACCTCGCGGAGCGCATGCCCGGCATCCTCGGGCGCCCGCTCCCGCCGGCCCTGCGCATCCACAACGTCGTCGACCTGCTCGCGCTGCACGCGCCGCGCATCGAAGAGCTCGTCGCGGCGCGCGTCGACCCGCCGCTGCTCGGCGGCCTGAAGGTCGCCGCCTACTACGGGTGCCTGCTCGTGCGCCCGCACGAGGTCACGGGCTTCGACGACGCCGAGCAGCCCACCACGATGGAGACCGTGATCGGCGCCGCCGGCGCCTCGCCGGTCGCCTGGAACATGGCCGTCGAGTGCTGCGGCGGCGCCTTCTCGATCTCGCGCACCCAGTCGGTCGTGCGCCTCGGGCGCCGCATCGTCTCCGACGCCCGCGCGCACGGCGCGCAGGCGATCGCCGTGGCCTGCCCGCTCTGCCACACCAACCTCGACCTGCGGCAGGCCGCGATGACCGGCCGCGGCGAGGAGCCGCTGCCCGTCCTGTACATCACCGAGCTCGTCGGCCTGGCCGTCGGCCTCTCCCCCGCCGAGCTCGGCGTGGCCCGTCACTTCGTCGACGCCGCGCCCCTGCTCGCGGAGCTCACCGCCAAGGCCGAAGCCACGGCCGACGCCGCGGCCGCCCAGGAGCGTGCCTGATGGCCCGCGTCGGCGTCTTCGTCTGTCACTGCGGCGAGAACATCGGCCGCACGGTCGACTGCGCCGCGGTGGCCGAGGCGCTCGCCGACCACCCGGGGGTCGCTCACGCCGAGGACTACAAGTACATGTGCTCCGACCCCGGGCAGGCGCTCATCAAGCGGGCCATCATCGACAAGCGGCTCACCGGGGTCGTCGTCGCGGCCTGCTCGCCGCACATGCACGAGAAGACCTTCCGTCGCGCCGTCTCGCAGGCCGGCCTCAACCCCTTCCTCTGCGAGATGGCCAACATCCGCGAGCACTGCTCGTGGATCCACGAGGACCGCGAGGCGGCGACGGTCAAGGCGATCGACACGGCGCGCACGATCGCCGAGAAGGTCAAGCACAACCGCCCGCTCGAGACGATCCACATCCCGGTGACCAAGCGCGCCATGGTCATCGGCGGCGGCATCGCCGGCATCCAGGCGGCACTCGACATCGCCGACGGCGGCCACGAGGTCGTGCTGGTCGAGAAGGACGCCTCGATCGGCGGCCATATGGCGCAGCTCTCCGAGACCTTCCCCACCCTCGACTGCTCGCAGTGCATCCTCACCCCGCGCATGGTCGAGGCCTACCAGCACCCCAATATCAAGCTCATGACGTGGAGCGAGGTCGACAGCGTCGACGGCTACATCGGCAACTTCAAGGTCACGGTGCGCAAGAAGGCGCGCAGCGTCGACGCCGACGTCTGCAACGGCTGCGGCGACTGCATGGCGGCGTGCCCCAACCGGCGCACCCCGAGCGAGTTCGACGCCGGCCTCGGCACGCGCTCGGCGATCTACGTGCCCTTCCCCCAGGCGGTGCCCAACACGCCGGTCATCGACCGCGTCAACTGCGGCCGCTTCAAGGCCATCGCCAAAGGCATCAAGAAGGAGGTCTGCGGCAAGTGCGCCGCGGCCTGCCTCAAGGGCGCCATCGACTTCACCCAGCAGGACGAGCTGGTCACCGAGGAGGTCGGCGCCATCGTCGTCGCCACCGGCTACCAGCTCTACTCGATCGGCCGCGACCAGCCCGAGGGCCTCAAGGGCTACGGCGAGTACGGCTACGGCGAGGTGCCCGACGTCATCGACGGCCTGCAGTTCGAGCGCCTCGCCTCGGCCTCGGGGCCCACGGCCGGCGAGATCCGCCGGCCCTCCGACGGCAAGGCGCCGCAGACGATCGTCTTCGTGCACTGCGTCGGCTCGCGCGACCCCGAGAAGGGCATGAGCTACTGCAGCAAGATCTGCTGCATGTACAACGCCAAGCACGCGATGCTCTACCGTCACAAGGTGCACGACGGGCGCGCCGTGCTCTTCTACATGGACGTGCGCGCCGCCGGCAAGGGTTACGACGAGTTCACCCGGCGCGCCGTCGAGCAGGACGGTGCCGAGTACCTGCGCGGGCGGGTGTCGCGCATCTACCGCGACGGCGACGTCGTCAAGGTGGTCGGCTACGACACCCTCGCCGGCGAGCAGGTCACGATCGACGCCGACATGGTCGTCCTCGCCACGGCGATGCGCCCACAGCCCGGCATCAAGGAGCTCGCCCAGACGCTCTCGGTGAGCTACGACGAGCACGGCTTCATCAACGAGGCCCACCCCAAGCTCCGCCCGGTCGAGACCAACACCGCCGGGGTCTACGTGGCCGGCGCCTGCCAGGCGCCGCGCGACATCCCCGACTCGGTGGCGATGGCGAGCGCGACGGCCGCCAAGGTGCTCGCGCTCTTCAGCATGGCCGAGCTCGAGCGCGAACCGGCCGTGGCGGCCGTCAACGAGGCGACCTGCATCGGCTGCATGACCTGCGAGCGCGTCTGCCCGTACGGCGCCGTCGAGGTCAAGGAGATCCGCGACCGCGCGGGCGACGTCGTGCGCACGGTCGCCAGCATCAACCCCGGCGTCTGCCAGGGCTGCGGCACCTGCCAGGCCGTGTGCCTGAGCAAGAGCATCGAGCTCGCCACGTTCACCGACGAGCAGGTGCACGCCGAGATCGAGGCCCTGGCCTTCTGGCCGTGACCATGAGACGGACGGTGCGATGAGCCACGACGGGAACGGCGACGGTCAGAGCGGCTTCGAGCCGCGCATCACCGCCTTCGTCTGCAACTGGTGCACCTACACCGGCGCCGACCTCGCCGGCACGAGCCGCCTGCACATGGCGAGCAACGTGCGCATCATCCGCCTGCCCTGCACGGGGCGCATCGACCCGCTCTTCATCGTCAAGGCCTTCGAGCGCGGCGCCGACGGGGTCATCGTCAGCGGCTGCCACCCGGCCGACTGCCACTACACGGCGGGCAACTACCACGCCCGGAGGCGCTTCGCCCTCTTTCGCGAGCTGGCCTCGTTCATCGGCATCGACCCCGGGCGCATGACCTTCTCCTGGGTCTCGGCGTCCGAGGGCGCGAAGTGGCGCGACGTAGTGGACGACACCGTCGCGCGGGTACGCGCCCTCGGGCCCTTCGACGCCTACCGGCAGCTGGTCGACAAGCCGGCGGGCACCGGCGAGTCGTACGCCTCCATCGAGGGCCTCCTCGAGGAGGCGGCGCGATGACCGAGCCGCAGGACGCGATGGCCGAAGCCCACGACACGATGACCGAAGCCCACGACACGATGACCGAGCCGCAGGACGCAGCGGTCGAGGCGGCCCCGACGCGGGCGACGGCCCCCCGCTACCCCGAGACCGGCGCCCACGACGAGCCCGGTGACCTCCAGGGCATCGCCCGTCAGCTGCTCGCCGAGGCGAAGGTCGACGTCGTCATCGGCTGGGAGGACGGCCGCCGCGGCGCCCGCCCGGTCTTCATCACCGCGGCCGACGACGCCGGCCGCCTCGTCTTCGACACGCGCTGCGTGCACGACCTCGTCGGCTACCTGAACCCGCGGCGCTCGCAGGTCGCCGCGCTGGGGCGCGCCGCCGTGGTGGTCAAGGGCTGCGACGCCAAGGCCGCGGCCGGCCTGCTGCGCGAGGGCCAGGTCAAGCGCGACGAGATCGTGCTCATCGGCGTGCGCTGCGGCGGCGTGCTCGAGGTCGCCGACCTCCCCGAGGCCGCCGCCCTGACTCCCGAGAACGTCTCGCCGCGCTGCTTCCGCTGCGACAATCGCGAACCCAGCCTGGTCGACTACCTGGTGGGCGACCCCCAGGACGAGCCTCCGCGCCCGCCGGCCACCGTCGACGAACGGGTCGCCGCCCTCGACGCCCTCCCGGTCGAGGAGCGCTGGGAGTTCTGGACCGGGCAGTTCTCGAGCTGTGTCCGCTGCTACGCCTGCCGCCAGGTCTGCCCGCTGTGCGTCTGCGAGCGCTGTGTCGCCGACAAGAGCGTGCCGCAGTGGATCGAGACCGCCTCGCACCCGCGCGGCAACCTGTCGTGGAACCTCACCCGCGCCCTGCACCTGGCCGGGCGCTGCGTCGAGTGCGGCGAGTGCGAGCGCGTGTGCCCGGCCGGGCTCCCGCTCACCCTGCTCAACCGCAAGCTCGCCCAGGTGCTGCGCGCCCGCTTCGCCTACGTCGCCACCGACGACCCCGAGGTGCCGGCGCCCGTGGGCGACTACCGCCTCGACGACGCCGAGGAGTTCATCAGATGAGCGCCGCGCCCGAGGCCGAGATCCTGTTCCTCGCCGAGGGCGAGCTCGCCGGCCTCGTCGCCGACCTGGCGACGGCCGCGGTCGAGGTGATCGGGCCGGTCGCGACCGAGCCGGCGTCGCCGGCGGCCGCGGCGGCCGACGTCCTCCACGGTCGCCCGGCACTCGAGTACCGCGCCCTCGCGCCGGGTGTCGCCCCGCTGCTCGCGCCCGGCATGCCGCGGCTCTCGCTCAAGGGCTTCTTCCTGCCCCAGACGGAGGCGCTCTTCGCCTGGCGCCAGCACGGGACCGAGATCGAGATCGAGCGCGGGGCCGACTCCGCACGACCGCGCGTCGCGCTCGGCGTCAAACCCTGCGACGCCGCGGCGCTCGAGATCGTCGACCACGTCATGAACTGGGACTACGCCGACGAGCCCTGGAACGAGCGCCGCGCGGCGACCACGGTCTTCACGCTCGCCTGCCCCGTCGAGGACGGGTCGTGCTTCTGCACCGCCGTCGGGCTGGCGCCCGACGGCACCCGCGGCGCCGACGGCCTGTTCACCCCGGTCGAGGGCGGCTGGCTCGTCGAAGCCGCGACCGAGAAGGGCGTCGCCTTCGTCGCCGAGTACGCGGCGCGCTTCGGCCCGGCCTCACCGGCGCTCGTCGACGAGGGAGCCGAGGCCCGCCGGGCGGCCAACGCGCGCGTCGCCGGCCACCTCGAGATCGACGCCGCGTCGGTGCGCGAGTGGATCGCCGCCCACTTCGACGACCCGCTGCTGGCCGCCCTCGGCGTGCGCTGCCACGGCTGCGGCACCTGCGCCTCGGTCTGCCCGACCTGCCACTGCTTCGACATCGTCGACGAGACCGACGGGGTCGGCAAGGGCACGCGGCGGCGCTCCTGGGACACCTGCCAGACCGGCAAGTTCACGCTGCACGCCTCGGGCCACAACCCACGCCACGACCAGAACGCCCGCTTCCGCCAGCGCCTGAACCACAAGTTCTCGATCTACCCGCTGCGCTTCGGCGAGGTCCTCTGCACCGGCTGCGGGCGCTGCTCGCGCGAGTGCCACGCCGGCCAGGACCTGGTCGAGATGCTGGCCGCGATCGACGTCGCCGCACGGCGGCCCGCGGCGGTCGGCGCCGAGGCCGCGGACGGAGGCCCCGCATGAGCACCGTCGCCCCGCAGCACGAGGCGCGCCCCGCGCCGACGATCTACGAGCCCAGCCTCATGACCGTCGTCGACCTCGTCGACGAGACCGTCGACACGCGCACCCTGAAGCTCGAGTTCAGGGACGAGGCCCTGCGCGAGAGCTTCGCCTTCCACGCCGGGCAGTTCGGCGAGTACTCGGCCTTCGGCGCCGGCGAGTGCACCTTCTGCATCGCCAGCCCGCCGACCCGCGCCGGCGCCCTCGAGTGCACGTTCAAGACGGTCGGCAAGGTCACGGAGGCGCTGCGCGAGCTCAACGTCGGCGACACCATGGGCTTCCGCGGACCGTACGGCAACTGGTTCCCGGTCGACGACTGGGGCGGCAAGAACGTGCTCTTCGTCGCCGGCGGCATCGGTCTCGCCCCGGTGCGCTGCGTCATCTGGAACGTCCTCGACCGCCGCGACGAGTTCGGCGAGGTGACCATCGTCTACGGGGCGCGCAGCGTCGACGACCTGGTCTACAAGCGCGAGCTCGAGGAGTGGGCCGGGCGCGCCGACGTGAACATGGTGACGACGGTCGACCCGGGCGGCGAGACCCCCGGCTGGGACGGTCGCGTCGGCTTCGTGCCGACCGTCCTCGGCGAGGTCGCGCCCTCGGCGAAGGACGCCGTCGCCGTCGTCTGCGGGCCGCCGGTCATGATCAAGTTCAGCTTCCCCGTGCTCGCCGGCCTCGGGTTCGCCGACGACGACGTCTTCACCACCCTCGAGATGCGCATGAAGTGCGGCGTGGGCAAGTGCGGGCGCTGCAACATCGGGCCGTACTACGTGTGCAAGGACGGCCCGGTCTTCAGCGCCACCCAGCTCAAGACCCTGCCGCCCGAGTACTGAGAGGGAGGCTCGCGGTGCCGCGCAGGAGCCTCCCCCAGGGTCCGTGGCAGACGCCGGAGCCCGCGCCGCCGACGGTCAGCTACGTCGACCCCTACCGCGACCGCAACGGCTTCGGGCGCAACACCTCCGACGAGCGCCGCATGCTGCGCATCATCAACCAGCGCATCGCCGCCAAGCCGACCCTCGAGGACGTCATGGACTTCCTCTTCCTCGAGGCGCCGACCCTGATCCCCTGCGACCGCATGAGTCTCGCCTTCATCGAGGAGGACGGGCGCCGCATCGTCGCCCACCAGGTGCGCACGAAGTACGACCAGCTGCAGCTCACCCCGGGCTACACCGAGGACCTCCACAACAGCTCGCTCGCGGCGGTGCTCGAGACCGGCACGCCACGCATCATCGGCGACCTCGCCACGTACGCGGCCGAGCACCCCCAGAGCCGCTCGACCGAGCGCCTGCTGCGCGAGGGCGTGCGCTCGAGCCTCACCTGCCCCCTGGTCGTCGAGGGCCGCGTGCTCGGCTTCATGTTCCGCAACACGCTCGAGCCGAACGCCTACACGCGGCGCCACGTCGAGCTGCAGATGTCGATCAGCGAGCGCCTCAGCCAGGCGGTCGAGAAGGCCTGGCGGATCGAGCAGCTCGAGGAGGTCAACCGCGCGTACCTCGAGATGCTCGGCTTCGTGAGCCACGAGCTCAAGAGCCCGGTCGCCTCGATGGTGACCGACGCCCAGCTGCTCGCCGGCGGTTACCTGGGCGATCTCTCCTCGACCCAGAAGCTCAAGCTCGAGCGCCTGATCCACAAGGGCGAGTACCTGCTCGAGCTCGTGCGCGAGTACCTCGACCTCGCCCGCGTCGAGGGCCAGGAGCTGCACGCCGAGTTCAAGCCCAACGTGCGCCTCGAGGACGACGTGATCGCGCCCAGCGTCGAGCTCGTGAGGCCGCAGTTCGACGAGCGCGACATGACCGTCGAGATCGACAGCTCGCACACCCCGCGGGCGATGGCCGACTGCGACCCCACGCTCCTCCGCATCGTGTTCGTGAACCTGCTGACCAACGCCGCGCGGTACGGACGCGAGGGGGGACGCGTCGTCGTCCGCATCGCCGCCGAGCGCACGCGGGTCACGGTGCGCGTGTGGAACGAGGGACGTGGATTCACCGCCGCCGACAAGGCCAAGCTCTTCCGCCGCTTCTCGCGCATCAAGCGCGAGGGCGACCCGCGCCGCGGCAGCGGCCTCGGCCTCTACAACTCGTGGCGCATCATCCAGCTGCACCACGGGCGGATCCGTGCGAACTCCGCCCCCGGCGAGTGGGCCGAGTTCACCATCGAGCTGCCGCAGCCGCTGCCGCCAAGGGAGGCGCCGGCCGACGCCGCGTGGGCGGGCGGCACAGTGTGGCCGGCGGGCGGGCACCCGGCGACGAGCCCCACGCCCGAGCCGCTCACCGGTGAGCCGCCGGCGGCGACGAGCCCGGGCAACGGCGCCACTCCCGCCGCCTGATGCCGGCGGGGCCGTCGGCGCGCGCCCGCGCG
>DATHSP010000323.1:0-4356 GCA_035464075.1 Thermoleophilia bacterium
CCTGCCACTTCATCTGGCGGATCATGTCGAAGTTGAGCTGCAGCACCGCGGCGGGGATGCGCGAGAACGCCAGCGGCTCGGCCAGGTCCTGGCCGTCGGTGATCGCCCAGACGATGAACTTGAGCAGTTCCTCCGCCTCGGTCCGCGTCGAGATCGCGTTGTTGGCGTCGAGGTTCTCGTACATGAGCATCCAGGCGAAGCCGGCGATCGGGTAGCCGTCGGGCGCCTCGGTGTCGGTGACCAGGATGCGGGTGTCCGACGGCAGCGGCACGTCGGCCGCCAGCGAGGTCGCCGCGAGGCTGGGCTCGATGACGTTGCCGCTCTTGTTGACGACGTAGCCGTAGGCGATGTCGTTGAGCACGGCGTAGACGGCGCTGTTGTAGCCGATCGCGCCGGGCGTGTTCTGGACGACGCCAGCGACGCCCTCGTTGCCGTTGCCGCCGATGCCGGTGGGCCAGTTCACGGAGGTGGCGAAGCCGACGCGCTCGTTCCAGGCGGGCGACACCTTGGTGAGGTAGTTGGTGAACACGTTGGTGGTGCCGGAGCCGTCGGAGCGGTGCACGACCGTGATCGGCAGCGGGGGCAGGCGCACGCCGGGGTTGAGCGCGGCGATCTGCGGGTCCGCCCAGGTGGTGATGTTGCCGAGGAAGATCTCGGCGATCGTGTCGCCATCGAAGATCAGGCCGGTCTCGAAGCCGGGCAGGTTGTAGGTCACGACGACGTCGCCGAGCGTGATGGGCAGGTTGAAGGCGATGCCGCCGCCGGCCGCGGCGATGGCGGCGAGCTGGTCGTCGTTGAGGAAGGCCTCGCTCATGCCGAACATGACCGTCTGCTCGGTGAACTGGCGAATGCCGCCGCCGGAGCCGATCGACTGGTAGTTGACGGTGACGCGGCCGTCCGTGACGTCGCGGTACTCGTCGGCCATCGAGGTGACGAGCGGCGCCGGGAAGGTGGCGCCGGCGCCGAGCAGTTCGACCTGCTGGGCCGAGGCGATCGTGGCCGTCGCGAGCAGCGTCGCGGCGATCGTGGTGAGCATCTTGCGCATCGGGTTCCTCCGTGGGGGGGATGTCGACGCCCGCGGTGCGGGCGCCATCCGGAAGAACCCTACGGGCGGCTCGTCAGCCCTTCGTCAGCGGGCGTCATGCCTCCGTCATGGGACCGACGCCCCGCAGCTGCGCCGGCTCGCGGTGCTACGGTGCGTTGACCACGACGATCGGCCCGCCAATCCGCTCTGGAGGAGCCGCAGCATGGATCTCGTTGCCCTCATCGCGTCGATCCCCGCCACCTTCTGGGGCGTGATCATCGGCTCGCTGTTCACGGTGATCGGCGTGACCATCACCAACACCTCCAACACCCGGCGCCTGCGCATGCAGCACGAGCACGAGCGCGCGCTCGACGCGCGCACCCGCGACCTGAACATGCGCCGCGAGGTCTACCTCGGCGCGTTCGAGGCGATCGCCACGGGCATGAGCATGGTCGGCAACTTCAGCGAGCTCGAGGTGCCGTACCAGGACTTGATGCGGGCGTTCATGGGCAAGTCCGGCGCGATGGGCAAGGTGACCATGGTGGGCCGCGAGGAGACCATCCAGGCCCTCACCGGTTTCGAGCAGGCGCTGACGCGGGCCTTCATCCAGCTCTCGATGCAGCGCAGCGCCGTCGATCAGCAGTACCAGCAGGTCCGGGCGCTCAACGAGAAGATCGAGCGCTCCCTGGCGGAGCAGGAGCGGCTCGTCGCCGCGATCGAGCGGGAGGACGACGCCAGCGATCCCGCGGTGCTCGCGAGGAGCCTGGATCACGAGCGGCAACGCACCGAGGCGCTCCGCGCCAGGGTCGCCGAGATCGACGTGGTCATGGTCCCGGCCGTGCAGCGGCTGGTGGAGGCCTCGATGCGTTCCGTCGGCGAGCTGAACCTGCTGCTGGCGCCGGTGATCCGCCAGGTGCGCGCCGAACTCGGGCTCTCGTTCGACGAGGCGTTCTTCGTCGAGCTGATCGAAAGGGGCCACGCGCAACTGATGGCGAACATGCAGGCGGTGCTGGACAGCATGTCGGCGAGTCCGCCCGCGGCGGATGCGCCGCCGGAAGGCGATCGGGCGTCCGCATCCAGCTAGCGCACGACCGTTAGCGCGTGCAGGAGCGTCCTTCCGCTAGCGCGGAAGGACATGCAGCGACCGCGGCGACGGTGCGAGGCCCACGCTCTCCCCTACCTCGGGCAGGCCGACCTCGGCCGCGTTGGGCACGTCGACGAGCCACAGCGCGTCGCCCGGCGCCCGCACGGCGATCTCGGCGATCTGACCCAGGAAGCTGGCGCGCTCGACGACGCCGCGCAGCGGCGCGCGGATCTCCGCCCCGCGCTCGATCGCCAGCGCCTCGGGGCGGATCACGGCCGTCACCGACGCGCCGGCGGGGTGCGGCACGCCGTTGGGGACCTCGAGCCGGGCGCCGTCGACCTCGATGGCGTGCGCGTCGACCGCCGTCGCCTCGACGAAGTTCGCCTTGCCGATGAAGTCGGCCACGAAGCGGTCGACGGGGCGGGCGTAGACCTCGACCGGGCTGCCCACCTGGGCCACGCGGCCGCGGTCCATCACCACCACGACGTCGGAGATCGACATCGCCTCCACCTGGTCGTGGGTGACGTAGACGCTGGTGATGCCCAGGCGCTGCTGCAGCTCGCGGATCTCGATGCGCATCTGCTCCCGCAACTTGGCGTCGAGGTTCGACAGCGGCTCGTCGAAGAGCAGCATGCGCGGCTCCATGACCAGGCAGCGGGCGAGCGCCACGCGCTGCTGCTGCCCGCCGGAGAGCTGGCTCGGCGGTCGCTGGGTCATGCCGACGAGGCCGACCTGCTCGACGACCTTGTCGACCCGGGCCTTGATGTCGGCGCGCGACATGCCCTTGAGCCGCAGGCCGAACGCGATGTTGTCGTACACGTTGAGGTGCGGGAAGATCGCGTAGCTCTGGAAGACCATGGTGGCGTCGCGGGCGTTGGGCGCGACCTGGTTCATGCGCCGCTCGCCGAAGTAGACGTCGCCCGCGGTGGGCTCCTCGAAGCCGGCGATCATGCGCAGCAGCGTGGTCTTGCCGCAGCCCGAGGGCCCGAGCAGCGTCACCAGTTGGCCCTTGGGCAGCTCGAGGTCGACGCCGTCGACCGCGACCACCTTCGTGTGCGGGTCGTCCTGGCTGGTGAACTCCTTGCGGAGCTTCACGAGGCGCAGGTCGGGGATGGCGTCGGGGTCGCGCCCGCGCGCTGGCGTGCTCATGCGTTCCTCCGGTGGCGGGAGCGGCGGCTCATCCGAAGCGCACCGTGCTGGTCGTCTTCGACCAGCGCTCGACGAACAGGGTGATGAGGCCGATGGCGATGGTGACGAGGACGATCGTGACGATCGAGAAGGCGGCGGCGACGCCCAGGCGGCCCGAGCCCACCTGGTTGAGGATCTGCACCGTCATGAGGTTCCAGTTGGCCGACACCAGGAAGATGGCGGCGGAGATGGCGGTCATGGCGCGGACGAAGGCGTAGACGAGGCCGGAGAAGAAGGCGGGCGCGAGCAGCGGCAGCGTCACCTTGCGGAAGGTGGTCACGGCGTCGGCGCCCAGGTTCTGGGACGCCTCCTCGATGGAGGGGTCGACCTGCTTGAGGACCGCGATGCCGTTCTGGATCCCGACCGGCACGTAGCGGAAGACGAACGCGAGCACCAGGATGGCGAGCGTGCCCGTCAGGATCAGCGGCGGGCCGTTGAAGGCCAGGATGTAGCCGATGCCCACCACGGTGCCGGGCACGGCGTAGCTGAGGATGCTGCCGAACTCGAGCGCGGCCTTGCCGGGGAACTGCCGGCGGACGACGAGGTAGGCGACGAGCATGCCGAGCACGCCGGAGAGCGGGGTCGACACGACGGCGATGACGAGCGTGTCGATCACGGACTTCAGGCCGACCGAGAAGACGTAGCGGAGGTGCTGCAGCGTGGGCGTGTAATCGAAGCCCCAGACGCGCGTGAACGCCCCGATGACGATGACGGCGTAGAAGGCGAGCACCAGCGCCCCGAAGGCGAGGACCACGGCGTAGAGCGCCCACTTGGCGAAGGGCGAGACGATCTTCGAGGTGGACGCCGTCGGCTTGCCGGTCACGGTGACGTACTGCCGCTTCGACACCCAGTAGCGCTGCACCGCGAAGGCGACCAGCGAGGGGATCAGCAGGACGACCGCCAGCATCGCGCCGCGCGCCAGGTTGAAGCTGCCGGTGATCTCCAGGTAGGCCTGCGGGGCGAGCATGGGGAAGGCGGCGCCGGCGAGCACCAGCGGGTTGCCGAAGTCGGAGATCGACTCGATGAAGACGACGAGGAAGGCCGAGAAGATACCGGGGAG
>DATHSP010000324.1:0-2956 GCA_035464075.1 Thermoleophilia bacterium
GGTCGTCGCCCCGGCCTCGGCAGGGCATGGGCGCCGGCCGCCGGCCGGCTCGCCGGCCGTCCCGCGGGGGTGCTGCACCGCGCCGTCGACGAGAGCGGTCACCGGGGGCGCCTGCCGGGGTGACCGACCGCGGCCGACGGACCGGTGGTAGCCGTCGACGAGGGCGGCCGACGGCGACCGGTGGTAGCCGTCGAAGAGGGCGACCGGCGGGGGCCTGTGGAGCGGCGCCGACGGAGACGCGTCCCGCGTCGCTCTCACTGTCGCAGAAGGACGCTCACACGACGGAAGTCGTCGTTTTGACAGACGTCGCACGCCGGAATCAGTCGGATGGCAGGGTGACGTTCGCGCTTTCGATGACACCCCCGACGAGGTCCCCCCCGGCCCGTCCTCCCGCGCTCCCACCCAGCGGTCCGGCAGTCCGCACTCCCACCGGGCGGCCCGCCCGCCCGCGCTCCCACCGCACGGCCCGCCCGCGCTCCCCCCGGGCGGGCCGGCCCCCTGTGGTATCATCCCGCCGGCCCCCGGGGCCGCTCGCCCGCCGGGCCTTTCGCCGGCTCGCCGGGTCCGTCTCGCGCCCCGGCCGGCCGTCGAGCCCGCCGCAGGTCACGGCCGGCCGCCGAGCGCCCGAGCGAAAGGACCGCGTGCCAGACCGCCGCCTCATCGACGACCTCATGATCGGCGCCGTCGACGTCCTCCCCGAAGGCGTCCTCGAGCAGAAGCTCGCCCTCGCCGAGCGCGAGGGCCGCCCCCTGCGCGTCAAGCTCGGCGTCGACCCCACGGCGCCCGACATCCACCTCGGCCACACCGTCGTCCTCAACAAGCTGCGCCAGTTCCAGGACGCGGGCCACGTAGCGGTGCTCATCATCGGCGACTATACGGCGCGCATCGGCGACCCCTCGGGGCGCTCCAAGACCCGCCCGCGGCTCGACGGCGCGATCATCGACGCCAACGCGAAGACCTACCAGGACCAGGCCTTCCTCATCCTGGACGACGACCCATCCAGGCTCGAGGTACGCTTCAACGGAGAGTGGCTCGCGCCGCTCACCATGGAGCAGCTCTTCGAGATCACGGCGACGACCACGGTCGCCCGCATCCTCGAGCGCGACGACTTCGCCAAGCGCTGGGAGGCCCACCAGCCGATCAGCATGCTCGAGATGCTGTACCCGTTCGCTCAGGGCTACGACTCGGTCGCGGTGTGCGCCGACATCGAGCTCGGCGGCACCGACCAGGTCTTCAACCTCTTCATGGGCCGTGACCTGCAGCAGTACTTCGGCCAGCCGCCGCAGGCGATCATGACGATGGACATCCTGCCGGGCACCGACGGTGTCGAGCGCATGAGCAAGTCGACCGGCAACTACATCGGCGTCACCGACGACCCGCGCGACGTGTACGGGAAGGTCATGAGCATCCCCGACGACGTGATGATGACCTACTACCGGCTGCTCACCGCGCACCACGCCGACGAGTTCGCCCGCCTCGAGGCCGACCTGGCGGCGGGCGCCGTGTCGCCGCGCGACGCCAAGGCGCGCCTCGGGCGCGAGATCATCGCGCGGTTGCGCGGTGCCGAGGCGGCCGCCGCGGCCGAGGAGCACTTCGACCGCGTCTTCCGCCGCCGCGAGGCGGGCGAGGACCTCAAGGACCTCGTCGTCGAGTCCGGTGACCTCGAGGACGGCCGCGTGTTCCTGCCGGCCGTCCTCGCCCGCTGGTTCGGCCTGTCGCGCAGCGAGTGGCGGCGGCGCATCGAACAGGGCGGCGTCTCTCTCGACGGCGAGCCCGTGACGACGCTCGCCGTCCCCGCCGCCGACCTCGCCGGCAGGCACCTCAAGGCCGGCAAATCGGCCAAGGTGCAGGGGATCGTCCGCGGCGTCTGACGGCGCGCCCGCCCGGCGCCGGGGCGCGTCCGCCCCGCGCCCAGGCCCCGCCGGAGACCCCGTCCGAGGCCCGTCCGGCGCACGCTCGCGACAGCCTCGCGAGGGCGACGGCGACGCTGGTTGACACCGGCATCCCACCGGGTATACTCCCCTAGCGCTTCAGGAGTCCTCTCTCCATACCGTGCGTGTGGCGATGACCAGGAGCGCTGGTCGTTGACCGGCACCGCCCCATGGACTACAGTAGGTAGTCCTGTCGGGTCGGTCTGTTCGGGCACGTAGTCCTCTGACATCAGCGTCTGGGGTCTCTGCGCCTCGACATCGCCGGCAGCGGTCCGACTGAGTGCCTACGGGCACGTGGTCTTTGAAAACTGAACAGCGTGCAGGAAGCCGATCGAGTCGGCGCCATTCCGGCGTCGGACGATCGGTGGACGCCAGTGAGCCTGCGCACCTTCGGGTGTGACAGGCCAACAATGAACCCCGTCCGCGATCTTTGCTGCACCGTGGGCCTTCGGGCCCAGGGTGACGATCGCGCGACACCGGAGCGGTTCGCCGCTCCGGATTTCTGAGAGCTCAAGCTCTCTCCTAGGCTTGTCCCGTGGCTTCGGCCACGAGCACCAAGTTCTTTTCGGAGAGTTTGATCCTGGCTCAGGACGAACGCTGGCGGCGTGCTTAACACATGCAAGTCGAGCGAGAAAGCACCTTCGGGTGTGAGTACAGCGGCGAACGGGTGAGTAACACGTGGGCAACCTGCCCCAAGGACCGGGACAACAGCTCGAAAGGGCTGCTAATACCGGATGTTGTGCGATCTGCCAAGTGGATCGCACCAAATGGTAGCTTCGGCCTCCGCCTTGGGATGGGCCCGCGGCGCATTAGCTTGTTGGTGAGGTAACGGCTCACCAAGGCGACGATGCGTAGCTGGTCTGAGAGGACGATCAGCCACACTGGGACTGAGACACGGCCCAGACTCCTACGGGAGGCAGCAGTGGGGAATCTTGCGCAATGGGCGAAAGCCTGACGCAGCAACGCCGCGTGAGCGAAGACGGCCTTCGGGTTGTAAAGCTCTGTCAGGAGGGACGAAGCCACTC
>DATHSP010000325.1:0-21811 GCA_035464075.1 Thermoleophilia bacterium
GCGCCCCCGGCGCCCTTCGGGTGCCGGGGGCGCGCGTCGTGCGGGTCCGCGGTGCCGGGGCGCTCGTCGCGCGGGGGCGCCCGGCGGTCACTCCTTGCTGACGCGGATGGTGACGTCCTTGGGCAGGGCGAGCCCGGCCTCGATCTCGATCGCCTTGAGGATGCCGCTCGGTACGGGGCAGGCGGCGTGGGCACAGTGCTCGCGCGCCTTCTCGAGGGTCAGCGGCTCCTGGCCGCGGAAGCTGATCTCGCGGAAGGGCTCGACCTCGGTCAGCGCCGCGGCGAGCCGGGCGATGTGCTCGCAGTCGCTCTCGATGTCGACGCGGACCGCGGCCCCGTCGGCCCTGGTCCGCACGGTCGTGGTCAGCCCGCAGATGCCGGCCTCGATCTCGGCTGTGGCCATGTCGTCTCTCCTCGGTCGCGACGGCGCCTGAGCGACAGCATACCCGGCGGCGGGGTAAGCGAGGCGCCGCCGGAGGCGGGAGAGACGAGCCGCCGCCGCAGCGTCAGCTGCCGCTGCCGCCGGCGGCGAGCAGGACGTACGACGCGGCGACGACGACGAAGGCGACGACGATGCCCGTCGCGCCTCCCGTCCGGCGGCGCCGGCGCACCCGGATGAGCAGCGCCCCCGCCACCGCGCCGGCGAGAAGGGCCACGATCAGCGCGAGGAAGAGCGGATCGGTGAACGTCTCCGGCCCGGTCGCCGCCCGCCGGACGACCTGCCGGGCGACGGCGACGACGAGGAACGCGTAGCCGGAGGCGGCGGCGCGGGCGCCGGGCGGCTTCGCGGCGAGGGCGCCCGCGGTCACGAGGCCCCAGGCTGGGACCCCCACCAGGAGAAGCAGGGCGAGCGCGACGGACAGGGCGTACCCCATGCCACGGGTGTTCGCTGTCGGGCGGCCGCTCCCTCGTCACGGCCCCGGTCGCCGCCCAAGGCTGCACCTGTCCGACCCGCACGCGGAGCCGGCGGGGATGGCGGATGGCCGAGTCTGGCTACTCCTGCACCCACCAGCCGTCGTCGAGGGTCAGCAGGAAGGCGACGAGCTGGTCTTCTTGCATGGGCGTGAGGCCGAGGTCGCCCATCGTCGCGGTCTCGATGTTGTAGGGCACCTCAGGCTCCGGCCAGCCGGCGCCGGGCACGTCACGCGTGTTGTAGAAGTGCACGATCTCCTTGAGGGTCTTGAAGTAGCCGTTGTGACCGTAGGGGGCCGTGAGACCGACGTTGCGCAGGCTGGGCGTCCTGAACATGCCGTCGAACTCGGCGTTGGCCTCGACCCCGCCCGGCAGGTCGGCCGCCAGGCCGTGGTCGATGTAGGCAAGGCCTGTGGCGTTGAACGCCGGCGGCAGCGTCAGATAGGGGCTTTCCCAGTTCTTGGGGAGGCCGAGGTTGGCGTAGCGGTAGTCGCTGAAGAGGATCGGCTCGGTGGGCATGATGTCGCCCATGCCACCACCGGGTCCCATCGCGCCGCCGCCGCCGGGGCCCATGCCACCACCGGGTCCCATCCCGCCGCCGCCGGTGCCGGGGCCCATGCCACCACCGGGTCCCATCCCGCCGCCGCCCGCGCCGGGACCCATGCCGCCGCCTCCGGGCGTCATGCCGCTCATCGGCGTCACGTGACAGACCGAGCACTGGGCCTCGCCGTTGAACAGCATCATGCCCTGTCGCTCGGCCATGGTGAAGGTCATCATGCGCGCGTTGCCGGTGAGGGTCATCGCGTAGTCGTGCTTGGAGGTGAAGGGGTTGAGCTCTTCGGTGCGCTCGTAGGCGGCGATCGCCTCGGCGATCATGTCGTAGGCGGCCTCGGCGTCCCTCACCGAGAGGCTCTGCGGGCCGAAGACCGCCTCGAAGTCGTCCGCATAGTCCGCCTGGGCGACGCGCGCCACGACGGCGCGCTCGTTCGGCATGTTCATCTCGAGGCGGTTGAGGAACGGTCCCTTGGCCTGCTCCTCGAGGGTCGGGGCGCGGCCGTCCCAGAACTGGCCGCCGACGTAGGTGCCGAGCATCGGATCGAACGTGCGCTCGGGGATGAACGAGGCGTAGGCCGCGCTCGGCGCCTGGCGGTCGCCGAAACGAATCGGGACGGCGCCCTGGGAGACCGGCAGGTCGGAGTCCGGGTCGGCGAAGCCGGAGCCCGGGTCGTGGCAGCTCGCGCACGCCTGCCCGCGCGGGTTGGAGAGATCGGTATCGAAGAACAGCGCCTTGCCCACCGACTCGATCGTCGGCTCGGCGCTCGCCACGGAGGCGAAACACGCCATGGCGAGCGCGGTGAGCGCCGTCATGACGAGCAGTCGTTTGGTCATCGGGATCACCTTCCCGTGGTCCGCCGGCGAACGGCGGATGTGGTAGAGGGGCTCGAGTGCTTCTGAGAGAGCGGACACTGCTCCTGTGAGGCCGGGCCGCCGCAGGGGCGGCCCGGCCTCACTCTCCTTTCCTCGGCTACCGGCGCTACGGTGTCGTCACGCTCGCCACGTTCGACCAGTCGGACTGGCTGGTCGGGCTGAAGGCGAGCATCCGGTAGAAGTAGGTCTTGCCGCGGGCGACGTTCTGCGTGAAGGACGTGAGATCGGCCGCGATCGTCGCGTTGGTGACGTTCAGGGTGAAGGCCGCATCCTCGGCCCTCTGGATAAGGAACCCGGTCTCGTCGGAGTTGTCGGTCCACTGCAGGGTCACCGTCGGCCTGCCGTTCGTTCCGCCCAGAGTGGCGGTGAGGTCGCTCGGAGCAGGCATGGCCGTCGCAGCCGGACCACGCGAGTCGACCGTGATCGTCGGGAACCCGCCGCTCACGATCTCGTTGAGGTTCGGGTCCGCGTAGTCCCACGTGTCGCCGACCGTGTTCACGGCATAGACCCGGTAGAAGTAGGGGGTCCTGTCGTTGCCCACCGGGTCGGTGTAGCTGCGCGGACCGGTGCCGGGACCGACCACGTCACGGTCGGACTCCAGCGTCGCGATGGGCAGCCACGGGCCGATCTCGCTGGTCGCCCGCTCGACGACGAACGCGGTCTCGTTCACCGACGTGTCCGTCCAGGTGAGGTTCGTCACCCTGTTGTTGCCGTTCCCGACGGTCACCCAGGCGATATCGGCGGGTGCGTCCGGCGCGATGGCGACCGCCTGGCCGCGCATCATGTCCATCTCTTCATGGCTCAGGATGTGGCAGTGCACCACGTACTCCCAGCCGAAGTTCATGTAGTGGTTGACGATGTCGATCGGCTCGCCGTCCGGGTTGAAGGCGAAGATCGGCAGGCCGGCGGCCTCTTGCGCCGTCGTGTCGGCCAGCATGGCGCCCTCAGGCATGGAGGGATCGAGCAGGCGGATGCTGTTGGGCAGATCCCACGGGACGCTCGGCACGATCGGGCGCAGGGCGACGATCGTGTCCTCCAGCGGGCTGATGCGCACCGTGTCCTTCCAGCCCAGCTCGTTGGGGTCGGGCCGGCGGATGATGCCGTCCCAGCCGACTCGGTTGATCAGCTGCACGTCGTAGAGATGGAAGTGGATCGGGTGGGTGTCCACTCCGTTGTGGGTGAACTTCCAGATCTGCGTGCCGTCGTCGGCCGAGGCGATCGGTTGGGCCTCCGTCCCCTCGGGCAGCTCGATGCCCTTGAGCACCATGTCCGGCGGGTGCGTGAACGAGTAGAGGATCATGTTCTGCAGGCCCGCCTGGGCGTTCGGTGTCTCGACGCCCAGGAAGCCGCTCATCCGGCCGTAGTCGCGCTCGAAGGCCTCACCCATCTCGTCCTGGATCTGCTTCGGCTGGAGCGGCATGGTCAGCGACTCGCCGGTCGCGCCGTTGAGCAGGGTCTTGAAGGTGAACGAGGTGTTGAAGATCTGCACGAGCCCCGCGTCGGGGCCGTTGGTCTTGAAGGTCTCGTTGTAGGCGGAGTTGTAGGGCGCCTGGCCGACGACGATCGGCTTCTGGCCGTCTTCGAACACGCCGAGACCACCGAGCTCCGTCGACTTGAAGGCGTTCTCGAGGGCCGCGACGTCGAAGGGCGCGGCGGGCGCAGCGTCCGCCACCTTGATCTGCATGATGGTGCGCGTGTTGGGGCCGTAACCCGGGAGCACGGGCGGCACGCCGCCGGTGCTGGTCAGGTCGGCGCTCCCCGTGTAGTAGTCATAGCGCGCGTCGCGTGCCGGGAAGGCCGCCGGTGCGTCGTTGTAGAGGATCAGGGTCTGGCCCGCGTAGGCTGAGAAGTCGACCACGACGTCGGCCCTCTCGGCCGGGGCGATCAGCAGCGAGTGCTGGTCGACGTTGCCGGCGTTGAAGACCGTCGGGTCGTTGACCCACGTGATGGGCTGCGCGGGGATGACCGTCGGAGCGGGCAGGAAGCCGCCCTCGGTGCCGATCTGCACCCAGTCGGGACCGGCCGGGCTCAGGGTCGTGTCGGGCGTCGGGAAGACCGAGGTGTCCTCGAGCGCCGCGGCCACCTCGTCGGCGTTGAGCGCGACCTCGGTGCCGCTCGCGTCGGCGACGTACAGCGACAGGTTGAAGAAGCGGTCGTTGGCTGCGTTCAGGATGCGGAAGCGGTACGCCTTCGGGTCGACCGTGGTCGTCGGGTACGCCGTCCCGTTGAGGACCGGCGTGTCCATGAACGCTTCCATGCCCATCGAGTTGAAGGGCACGCCCGGCATCAGCGGAGGTTCGACCCAGCCGAGGTCGGGGTCGTCGCTGGGATCGTAGTAGGGGTTGTCGACCGGGCCGTACTTGATGCCGACCGTGGGCGGCCAGAACCAGGGGCCGTAGGCCCAGCGGCCGAACTCGTTGATGCCGGACGAGTCACCCGGGTTCTGCGCAGGGGAGTAGACGTGCGGCAGCCAGAGGTCGCCCTCATCGCCCCAGCGCGTCATGTCCCAGGTGGGATCCTGCATGGCGAGCTGCATCATGTCGGGCACGAAGGTCTTGTCCTGCACGACCAGCGGGATCGTATCCTCGGGAGCGGGGATGTACCCGCCGTCGACGAGCTCCTGCTCCTTGGGGTCGTGGATCAGGTACGGGGCGGCCTCACCCGCGTACACGTTGAGGCGCGTGATTCCCCACGAGTGGTCGTGGTAGAACATGAGCCGCGCCGACTGCTGGTTCGTGTAGTAGAGGGTGGTCTCGCCGTCGGCGGGATCATCCGTGTTCTCCATGTCAGGGACGCCCTTCACACTGACGCCCTCCGGATACGGCGTGTCCTCGCCGGCGGGGGTGATCCACTGGTGGGGTGTGCCGTCGCTGATCCACGGCGTGATGCCGCCGTGGAGGTGCACGACGGCGCGGTTCTCGGTGTAGGCCCCGTACGGCTTCGGGATCATGCCGGCCATCGGGTTCAGCGGGTCTTCTTCCTCCATGGGCATGTCGGGATCCATGCCGTAGGGGCCCATGCCGGCGCCCATCACCGTCGGGTCCATCGGGATGAAGAGGTTCCCGTCCACACCGTTGGGCAGGAGGTTCACGAACTTGATTCTGACCGGCTTGTCCTTGGTGGCGTTGATGAGCGGCCCGAGGTAGTGGGGGGCCGTCACGCCGAGGCGACCGGTGTCGACGAGGGTGCCGTCGCGCAGCTCGTTGCTGAGCGGCACCTGATCGCCGGGCACGACGTCGGTCGAGAGCTGCACGTACCCGCGCAGCAGCGTGGGCTGCAGGTCCGAGTGCATCTGCTCGCTGTACTGGATGACCGCGATCTCGTAGTAGTCGGAGCCCGGGTACGTCGTGGTGTCGGGCACCGCCACGGGGATGAACTGGCCGAGGTTGTTGGCGCCCGCGGCGTCCAGCAGCGGCAGTTCGTCGACGAACTTGCGGATGCCGCCGGTGATCATCACGTCGGCCATGTCGATCACGCTGGCCCCGAACGAGTACTCGCGGGCCTGCGGGAAGATCGGGTACTCCGCGCCGCCCAGCGTGATCGTGCTGTCCTGGAGCGGGGCGGCCGGGGCCGGGTACGCGAGGATGTCGGCGCCCGCGCCGATGTCGAGGGGGATACCCTGGCCGTAGAAGGCGAGGACGTCGCCCGCCTGCACGGCGATGTTCGGCACGGCGAAGTGCTCGACGTTGCCGGCCGGGTCGGTCGCGGCCGGCACCGTGAAGAGCCCGCTGTCGAAGACGACCTGGTACTCGTTCGCCGTGCCCGTCGGCCGCAACACGTAGGCGTGGAAGCTCTTGCCCTCGGACGGGCTGTTGCCGCCGGCCGTCTGGTTGAAGGTGTCGAAGCTCTGGATCAAGCCGTCCGGCAGCGGGGTCGGCACCACGACGAAGACGTTCGCCGCGCTGTCCGACGCGTTGGCGCGCTCGACGAGCGGGTTGCCGACCGTCGTGGCGACACCACTCTCGACCATCGGCAGCTGGCTGTTCGCGTAGTTGGCGACGCTGAAGTAGTGCGGCGCCTCGCCCGCCATCGCCATCGCGGCGGTCTCCGCGGTGGGGAGGGTCAGACCCTCGGCGGCCGCGCGCGCGGCCGCCGCCTCGCGGTCGGCTTGGGTCACCCGGTTGTCCATCTTCTCGCGGACCTGGGCTGCCCTCTCCTTCAGCAGGTCCTTCGGCGCCTTGTCTGCCGCCGCCTGCGTGACGACGGCCCCAGCGATCACGGCGATCATCACGACCGCCAGGCTGATCAGGATGATGGATCTCCTTCTCCTCATGATGCATCTCCAGCGTGTGGTCACTCGAGTGACGCTTGACGAAAGGTGACGGGAGGCCGTCGAAGCTGCCCCTGTGCGACGGACGCGGCGGTCTCCAGGCTCGGTCCGGTCAGGCTTCCAAGAAGCCTGGTCTCCTTGCGGCAGGCGGCCCTCCTTTCGCGGGGTCTGAGCGCGGGGCCGTCGCGTGCCGTGCTCGGCGCGCGCGCCTCACGTCCTCTGACTGTGCAAGGGGGACTATGGCCGGACAGGGGAGCGAGCGGGAACGGCCGATGGGCCTGACTTGACCCTGGACGATTGTCATGACTTTGCGGTGTGTGCTGCGGTAACCCCGCGGGTACCATCAGCGAGGTCGGACGGTGGGGCGAGCATGGGGGCGCGTGAATCTTCTGCCCGTACTGATGGGCGTGGCGGCCGGCGTCTGCCTGGAGGCGGCCCTGACGCACGGCCTCGCCGGCTTCAACCGTAGCCCGCGAGACGGCGCCCGGCTGGCGTTCGCGGTCGCGGCGCTCGCCGTCGCGGCTGGCTCGCTCGCACTGCTCTTCATGTACGCGGCCGAGACCCCGGAGCGCTACGCCGCCGTCGCCAAGTGGGTCTTCCTCCCCGCGCAGCTCACCTTCACGGTGGCCGCGCTCTGGCTCGTCGCGTACCTCAGTGGCCCGCGCTCGCGGCGATGGCTGGTGCCGCTGACACTAGGCTACGCCGTCGCGC
The DNA here is from genome assembly GCA_035464075.1 of Thermoleophilia bacterium. Classification (GTDB taxonomy): domain Bacteria; phylum Actinomycetota; class Thermoleophilia; order UBA2241; family UBA2241; genus UBA2241. The sequence goes on from DATHSP010000325.1 coordinate 7,321, forward strand.
TCGTCGTCAACCTCGCGCTGCCCTTCGGGCTCCTCGTCGGCGACCTCGCACCCCTGGCGACCGTCAGCGTGCTGGGCGCCGAGTTCGCGCTGCTCCCGCGGTCCTTCCCCCACGAGCTGCACCTGCTCGTCGACGCGCTCAACCTGGCGGCGTTCGTCTTCGTGTGCCGCGCCGTCTACGAAGTCATCCGGCGCGGTGAGGGGACCAAGGGACTCATCCTAGTCGTCGCGGGGGCGCTCGTCTCGCTGACGATGGTGATGGACACCCTGATGGACTACGGCGTGCTCGAGAGCTTCTACCTCACCCAGCTTTCCTTCGTCGCCGTCGTGTTCGTGGTCAGCATCGCCCTACGCCGGGAGTCCCTGCGGACGGAGGTGGCGCTGGCCGCGTATCGCGGGCAGCTCGAGAAGGAGCTCGCCGAGAGTGAGACACGCTTCCGCTCCCTGTTCGACAGCATGCTCGAGGCGGTGGCGCTCCACGAGCTCGTCTACAAGGATGGAGAGCCCGTCGATTACCGTATCCTGGAGGTGAACCCCGCCTTCGAACGCGAGGTCGGGCTCACGCGCGACGAGGTTCAGGGTGTCCTCGCGAGCGAGGCGTACGGCGCCGACGGCGCCCCCTACCTCGCCGAGTACGCGGCGGTCGTCGAGACCGGCGAGGCGCTCTCCTTCGAGACGTACTTCGCGCCTCTCGACCGCCACTTCCGTGTCGCCGCCGTCTCACCCGCGGCCGGTCGCTTCGCCACCATCGCCGAGGACATCACGGAGCGGAAGCGCGTCGAGGCGGCCCTGCGCGAGAGCGAAGGGCGGCTGCGCATGGCGCTTCGCGAAGCGCACGTCTCGGTCGCCATCCAGGACCGCGACCTGCGGTACGTCTGGGCCTACAACACGACGCTCACGCGACCCGACGAACTGGTCGGCAGAGTCGACAGCGACATCCTCACGCCCGAGGATGCCGAGAGGCTCGGCGCGCTCAAACGGCGTGTCCTCGAGCAGGGTGTCGAGGTGCGCGAGCAGCTGTGGATCGAGTTCCCCGACGGCCCTCAGTTCCTCGACCTCACCTTCGAGCCCGTGCGGGACGAGGACGGCCAGGTCACCGGCGTCGGGACGAGCGGCATCAACCTGACGCCGATGAAGCACATCGAGGAGTCGCTCCGCCAGAGTCGCGAGGATCTCGACCGCGCCCAGGCGGTGGGCCAAGTCGGCAGCTGGCGGCTCGACGTGCGCCGCAACGTTCTCACCTGGTCGGACGAGAACCACCGCATCTTCGGCGTGCCCAAGGGCGCTCCGCTGACGTACGAGACGTTCCTCGCCGCCGTGCACCCCGACGACCGCGAGCGCGTCGACCGACAATGGAAGGCCGGCCTGCGCGGTGACCCGTACGACGTCGAGCATCGCCTGCTCGTCGACGGCACGGTGAAGTGGGTGCGGGAGAAGGCCTTCCTCGAGTACGACGACGCGGGCGAGCTGAGCGGTGGCTTCGGCATCACCCAGGACATCACCGAGCGCAAGCGCGTCGAGGGGATGCTCGAGGAGAGGGTGCGGGAGCTGGACGAGGCCAACCTGAAGCTGGCGGCAGAGATCGGGGAACGGCAGAAGGCGGAGGCGGCGCTTCGCCGTCGCGTCGACCAACTCGACGCGCTGCGGAGGCTCTCGCAACTGCTCGCGAGCGGTGGTGACCTGCCGACGGCCCTCGACGCAGCCACCGGAGCGATCAGCGAGCTCTTCGGGGGCTGCTGTGCCCACGTGTTCCTGGTCGAGGACGGTCTCGTGGCGCCGTCCGAACTCTGGATCGACTACCCGGGCGAGCCGGGCGACGGCATCGCCGTCGTACCCCTCGAGGACGTCCCCCTCTTTCGCCAGGCGATCGCCGACGGCCGCGTCCACGCCGGGGGCCCGACCCTCCTCGACGGGCTCCCGCTCGACCTGAGGGTCCCCGCCTGCGGTGCGAGCTTCCATCACCTCGTGGCGCCGTTGACGGTGAGGACCCGTCCGGTCGGGGTGCTCGGGATCTGCCGTGGGTCAGACGCCGGGCCGTTCAGCGAGAGAGATCGTGCTCTCGCTCAGATCGTGGCCGACGCGGTCGCGGTCGTCATCGCCGGCGAGCGGTCGCACCGGCAGGAGATCCACGAGGCGGCCGTCGAGGAGCGACAGCGCCTCGCCCGCGACCTGCACGACGCCGTGACGCAAAGCCTGTACTCCGCTTCCTTGATCTGCGAAGCCTTGCCTACGCTGTGGGAGAAGGCGCCCGACGAGGGTCTCCGCAACCTGGTGCGACTCCGGCGGCTGGTGCGGGCGGCCCTCGCGGAGATGCGGACGCTGCTGCTCGAGCTGCGACCGGGGGCCCTGGAATCGTCGGCTCTGAGCGCGCTGCTGGAACGCCTGGGCGACGCTCTGGCCGGTCAGATCCAGATCCCGGTCGAGGTGAGCGCGAGCGATCCGGACTCGATGCCCATCGAGGTGAAGACCGCGTTCTACCGGGCGGCTCAGGAGCTGCTCAACAACGTCGCGCGACACGCCCACGCAGGCAGCGTCTCGATCGACCTGAGCACTGACCGCACGGGGGTCGTCTTGTCGGTCCGCGACGACGGCCGCGGCTTCGACGGGAACAGCGGGGACGCGGAGCACATGGGACTGCGCATGATGCGTGAGCGCCTGCAGGCCGTCGGCGCGAGGCTCGAGCTCGAGACGGCCGCCGGACAAGGGACGACGGTGCGCGTCGTGTGGCCCGGGCCGGTGACGGCGGAGACCCGGCAACGGAGGGGAGCACCGACATGAGTTCGCCTGAGCGGATCCGGATCGTGGTCGTGGACGACCACTACATGGTGAGGGAGGGCCTCAAGGTGCTGCTCTCGGTCGTCGACGAGTTCGAGGTGGTGGGCGAGGCGAGTGACGGCGCCGAGGCGGTCACCGTCTGCACGAGTCTTCAGCCCGACGTCGTGCTCATGGACATCCTGATGCCGGTGATGGACGGCGCCGAGGCGTCGGCCCTCATCGCCGAGTCGTGCCCCGCAACGCGCATCATCGCGCTGACCAGCTTCGTCGAGCGCGACCTCGTCGAGCGGACGCTTGACGCGGGCGCGACCAGCTATCTGCTCAAGGACTCGGGGCCCGAGAAGCTGGTGCAGGCGATCCGGGAAGCGCATCGGGGCCGGGGGAGCATCGATGACATCGCCCTGCGTGCCGTCATGGGCAAGGGCGACTACGCGGTCGGCAAGGACCTCACCCCGCGCGAACGTGAGGTCCTGAAGCTGCTCGCCGCGGGGCTGAGCAACAAGGAGATCGCCGAGCGTCTGACCTTGAGCTCGGGCACCGTCAGGCTGCACGTCAGCAACGTCCTCTCGAAGCTGGGTGCGCCGAACAGGACGAGTGCAGCGGTGCTGGCGATGAAGCACGGCCTCTCCTGAAAGGTATGACGCCTGTCCAGGGCCTGAATAGACACTGTGCCACTGGCGGCGCCCCTCGCCGAAGCACAAGCTGACTCCCGTCGAACCGTCACCTCATCAGGGGGCTGACGACCGCGAGGGAGGCGCCATGCGGGTCCTGCTTGCGACCGAGCGAGCCGATCTCGGGGAGGCCCTCTTCACGTATCTCTCCGAGGAGGAGATACAGGTCGTCGGCATCGCCCCGGCCCTGGCGGACCTCGCCGTGACCGTGACGGTCACGCGACCTCATCTGGTCCTCGTCGACGCCCTCCTGCTCGAGGGCGACCGCGCCGCGGCGCTGGAGGAGTTGCGACCTGCTCTCGGCGGGGTGCCGATCGTGCTTCTGGCGGGCGGTCGGGAAGAGGCCTCGCTTGCCGCGGTCGGCGCCGCGGCGCTCGTCTCGTTCGACGATCCGCCCGCCGCCCTGCTCGCGGTGTTGAAGTCTGTGGCGGCCGTCCGGTAGTACTGGGCGGCCGTATGCCGCGGGGACCTGCGGCCAGGTCGGCGACCCTCAGGCAGAACATGAGAGTGCCAACGGCCTACGAACGTTGTCATGCCGTCGCCGTGGGGTAGACTGCCGTCACCTCTTGAACGCGATGGTCCGCCAGACCGAACGAGAGGCATCCGGATGAGAAGTCCGGAAGAGCGGTCGGCCGAAAGGTCTGGCCGCTCTTTAATTCGCCCGCCGGCCTTCCTCCCCTGGACGTTCTAGGCCGCGTCGTCGTCCTCGTCGACCGGCCAGCGGGGCCACGCCTCCACGTACCGCATCAGCGGCCAGCGGCCGAAGGCCAGCCAGGCGATCAGAATGGCCTGGCCGACGAAGGGCACGAAGACCAGCAGGGCGGCCCAGGGCGTGTAGCCGACCCGCAGGAGGATGCGGTAGAAGCAGTACGCCAGGAAGGCATAGAAGAGGAGTCCACCAAGGATGACAGGACTCATGCCACCACCTCTCGCCGGGTGAGATCGCCTACGGGGTATGTACCCCGCCGCGGTCCGGAGCCGAGCCCCGGCCCCGACCGGCGTCGATCGCGAGCGGGCCGGTGAGGATGCGCTCGAGCTCTTCTGGATCGCGCGCGACGGCGTCGGGCGCGGCGGCTCGCAGCCTCTCCTCCGGGTGCCAGCCCCAGGTGACCGCGACCGACGGGACCCCGGCCTCGCGCGCCTCGTTGATGTCGCCGACCGTGTCGCCGACGTAGCAGCAGCCGCCGGGATGGGGGTAGCGTGCGCGGGCCCGCGTCATCTTCCTCACCTTGCTCGTGTCGTCGTCGGCGCCGGCGACCTCGGTGATGCCGTTCATCCCGAGGCGGCGGAAGACCCCGTCGACGAACCAGCCGAAGTTGGAGGTGATGACGACGACGGTGTGCCGCCGGCTCAGGCGCTCGATGACCTGCGGCATCCCCGGCACGGACTCGATCTCGTCGATGCGCTCCCTGAGGCCCTCCATCAGGGCGCCGTCGAGGGCGTCGGCGACGCCGGGCGGGAGGCCCGCGCGCGCCATGCCTTCGTACCAGTTGTGGTCGAGCATCGAGAGCAGCGCGTCGGGCGAGGCCAGGTGCCCGAGGCCGTGCTCCTCCAGGTACCGCACGGCCCCGGCGTACGTCGCCTCCAGTGAGTCGACGATGACGCCGTCGAAGTCGAGCATGATGAGCCGCTGGGCCATGGCCTCCAGCCTCCCGGCGCCGGTGCTTGGAGCCCCCGGTCGCCCGGTCACTCTACACGGCCGCCTGGCGGCGTGCGCGCGCAGGCCGCGCGGCGGCTCGCGCCCCGACGAGCCTCTGCGGACGACTGCGGCACGGCCTCGCCGACGGCCCGGGCGGCAGCGATGACGCCGGACGGCAGCGACGCGGACGGACGGCAGCGATGCCGCCGGCTGCCTACCGAGCGGGGCGACTCCAGTGCCTCACGAGGGCTTCGGCTTCGTGCGGCGACGTGAGCCGCCAGGCCCGGCGATGTCGAGCCTCACGGTCTTCTCGGGGAATGCGGCGCTCACTTCAAGTCGCCCGCCGAGCGCCTCGACATATCGGCGGAGCGTCGACAGCCGAAGGTCGGTCGCCCCCCGCTCGATCTGCGATACGTTCTCCTGCGTCACGGCGAGACGCTCGGCGACCGTCGCCTGCGTCAGGTCGAGCTCGCGACGAAGCTCCCCCAGCATGGCGGCCTTGTGACTCTCGACCCTTGCGCGCCGCGCTGCGTCGGCATCGATCTGCCGGCGGAGCTCGTCGAAGCTCCTGGTGTGTCGAGCGCGTTCAGACATCATCGATCAGCCCTTCCTCGACGAGGCGCCTCAAGTGCTCGTCGTACAGCCGGTCCGCCTGCGCGACGGCCTCCGGGTACCACTCCCTCCACCGCCCCGACTTGTCTCCACCGAGCAGCAGGACCGCCGTCCGCGTCGGGTCGAAAGCGAACAGAGCGCGGAGGTTCCCGACGCGAAGCTCCTTCATGTTGGCGTGGCGTGAGCCCTCGAGAGTGTCGACGAGCGGCCGACCCACGGCCGGCTCGTGTACTCCACCTCCCACATGCTGCCAGAATAAGCTGACGCTTGTATAAGGCAAAGATTGTATCCCGCGTGGTTGACGACGGCAAGCGACGATCGGGAGGGAGAAGGTGGTGCCCCCAACGGAATTCGAATCCGTGCCGCCGGCTTGAAAGGCCGGTGTCCTAGGCCGCTAGACGATGGGGGCACGCGCGCAGCCGAAGGATTATACCTGTCTGCGCGCGTGCCCCATGCGCGGCCCGCTTGGGCCGCTCAACGTCGTCTCGTCAGGCCTACGGCGTCTCCGCCGCCTCGTCCTGCTGCGCCTCGCGCCAGTGGCGGCGGCAGGCCGGCGCGAGATGCCACTCGCCCTTGGGCCCCTCCACGGGCACGTAGATGACCTCGGGGTCGCCCTCCTCGGGCAGGGGCATGCCGCAGTCGTAGCAGTGCTGCTGCTCGTGTTCGTCGCCCTCGCTGAAGAACGGGAACAGCGGCTCCTCCATCCCTCCTCCTTCCCCCCTTTGTGTGCCGCCGCCGAGAGGCGCTCATCGGGAGCACACGTATAGGGCTACGGTGTACCCGCTGGGCGGAGGTCTACCCCTCGGCCGCGGTGTAGGCTTGCCGCAGCCCCAAGGAGGTCCCCTGTGAAGTACGTCCGCATGCCGATCGAGGTCGAGTCGCCCGAGGAGTTCGGCTACGACAAGATCAAGTACAACCTCTCCGAGAGCTCGGTGCGCGACCGCACCCTGAGTGACGTCGGCATCGAGCTCGGCGACATGGTGCTCTACTACGGCGAGCACATGGGCCACCAGGGGCTCATGGAGCTGATCGCACAGGCGAGCAGCGGGCCGGCGGGCGCAGCCGAGCCGGCCGACGTCCTCGTCACCGCCGGCGCCGCACAAGCACTCTTCATCATCGCCACGACGCTCCTCGAGAAGGGCGACCACCTCGTCGTCGTGCGCCCCAACTACGCGACCAACATCTTCACCCCGCGCGCCATCGAGGCCGACATCAGCTACCTCGAGCTGACCTTCGAGGACGAGTGGCGCGTCGACGTCGACGCCCTCATCGCGCTCATGACGCCGCGCACCCGGTACGTCAGCATCACCGTGCCGCACAACCCGACCGGCCAGATGATGAACGAAGCCGACCTGCGGCGCCTGCTTCGCATCGTCGAGGAGCGCGGCTGCCGCCTGCTCGTGGACGAGACCTACCGCGAGATGACCTTCGGTGGGCCGCTGCCGGTGACGGCGACGCTGAGCCCGCAGGCCATCAGCGTCTCCTCGCTCTCGAAGACGTACGGCATCCCCGGCATCCGCACCGGCTGGCTGATCTGCAAGGACCACGACCTGATGCAGACCTTCCTCGGCGCCAAGGAGCAGATCGGCATCTGCGGCAGCGTCGTCGACGAGGAGATCGCCTACCAGGCGCTGCGCCAGAGGGACGCCTGGCTGCCCGAGATCAACGGTCGCATCCAGGAGGCGCTCGCGATCACGCGGGAGTGGATGGACGGCGAGGAGCTGATGGAGTGGGTGGAGCCGAAGGGCGGCGTCGTCGGCTTCCCGCGCATCAAGCTCGACGTGCCGCTCGACGTCGACAGGTTCTACACTGTGCTCACCGAGGAGTTCGGCACCTACGTCGGGCCGGGCCACTGGTTCGAGCAGTCGCGCCGCCACTTCCGCCTCGGCTTCGGCTGGCCGACGCTGGACGAGTTGCGCGGCGGGCTCGCCGGCATCTCGGGGGCGCTGCGGGCGTCGCTGACGGGCTGACAGAGGGCCGCCACGCTCGAGAGGACCTGCCTTCGAGGCATCAGAGCACTACCCCATTACCGCACTATGAGGTAATATTGACCCGTGGTGAGGTAATGTGCCGCCATCGAGGCGGGAGGACGAAGCGTGACACCGGTACTGGAGACCATCTTCGGCAGCCGGTCGGCGGCTCAGGTCTTGCTGTTCCTGGAAGCCTACGGCTCGGGCCACGCGCTGCGAATCGCTACCACGTACTCCGTCTCCGTGAGCCCGATCCAGCGCCAGTTGCGGCGGCTGGAGCGGGACGGCGTGCTGCTCAGCCGGCTGGTCGGGAAGACCAGGCTGTTCGAGTTCAACACGCGCAATCCCACGGTGCGGAACCTTCGCGACTTCCTCGAGGCGGAACTGGACCTCATCCCCGAGGAGGAAGCGAAGGCGTACTATCGCCAGCGGCAGCGCCCCAGACGGTCCGGAAAGCAGTCGTAGCCCGATGAGCGGCATCAGCCGACAGGCCTCTGCCGAGGAGATTGCGGCTCGTGTGAGCCAGGCGCTCGAACGCGCGGGAATAGCGGCCACTTGTCGGGTGGCGGTGCCGCTGGGGCTCGGATCGCGGACCGTCGCTAGCGAATCCGGGCGAGCTTCGCCTCGCGGCCGTCGGGGTCGGTGACGATCAGCCGTCCGTCGTCGACCTCGAGCGTCCAGCGGCCGTCGTCGAGGTCGAGGCGCAGTTCCTGCCACAGGAGCGACCAGGCGCCGACCTCGACCCGGGCGGCGATGCGTCGGTCCCCGACCGTGCCGTCGACAGCGACATGGGTGGGCCCTCCGAAGAGCCCGCCTGAGTCGCCCACGTACTCGACGCGCAGCCGGTCCTGCGCGCCGCGCAAGCCCTCGCGGTCGCCGCCTGTGGCCTTCGACGACGCCCAAGTGCCCGTCAGCTCGTCCAGGCCCCAGTGGGACACGCTCGCGAACAGCACGAGCAGCAGGGCCAGGACGACCAGCACGACGACGCCGAGGATGCAGCCGCAGCTCTTCATGAGCCCTCTCCGGTGCGTCCTAGTCTGCCGTATCAGGGGCCGGCGGGCCGGCAGCACTCGCTGTCGACTGCTCGGCTGCGCCGGGCGCCGACCGCTCGCCCGCGGCCGGCGCCGACCGCGCGGCGCCAGCGCCGCCGCCGTCCTGCAGCGCCTCGCGCCACCCCCAGAGCACGCCGTGCAGCGCCTCGGCGCCGACGATCGTCGCGTCGGGGTACGGCAGGCCGACCGGGTGCAGCAGCGTCGCCCGCGTCTGCGGACCGCCGATGCCGCCGTGGAAGCAGATCAGCTCCTCGAAGGCGCAGCCCTCGTCGAGCTGCGGGTCGTAGAAGCTGCCCACGGTGATGTCGGCGGCGTTGGGGAAGCCGTCGGTGCGCAGCAGATGGAGCGCCGCGGTGGGCGAGAACGGCGCCAGCGGGTCCTCGCCCTCGACGCGGTCGTCGCGCAGGTAGCGCGCGCCGCGGGGGCCGAGGGCCACGGGGCCGTGTTCGGCGGACCGCACGAGCACCCAGCCGACGTGCGGGTGAGAGGCGAGCGCCGGCAGTAACTCCGGGTGTCGCTCGTCGATCTCCTCGCGCGTGAGGCGCCGGCGCTCCTCCATCAGGTAGATGAGGCCGAGGTTGCCGGAGCCGAGGACGACGACGTCCTCGCCGCTGACATCGTTCTTCGCCTTCTCCTTGCCCTTGCGGCCGGTGGCCTCCTCGAAAGCCCGGCTGACGGCCGTGTCGTTCTCGTCGCCGGCGCGCAGGGGAGCGACCTCTCCTTGCCGCAGCGAGCGGCGCACGAGCTCGTCGAGGCCGTAGCCGTTGCGCTGCTTGAAGGTCGCGCCCTGCGTCTGGCCGTGGTCGGAGAGCACGACGATCTCGTACGGCCGCGGGGCGTAGCGCCGGGCGCGGGCGATGCGCCCGATCTGCTGGTCGATCTTGCGCAGCACCTCGAGGGTGTCGGCGCGCTCGAGGCCGGAGTGGTGCGCGACCTCGTCGTAGCCGGAGAAGGTCGCGTACACCGCCGGCCGGCCCCGCATCATGTCGGAGAGCACGCTGTGCACGACCAGGTCGCGCACCACGACGCTCACGCCGCCGCGGAGGAAGGGGTAGGCGCCGCCGCGGTGCCCGCGCGGCTGCACATCGCGGCGCGCCGCGCGGGCCGCTGCGGTCCACTCAAGGGCGACCTCCCAGAAGAAGAGCACGAGGGCGCGCATGACGTTGAAGCCGTTGGCCAGGTACGGGCGGTAGTCGGGGTTGGCCTTCTTCTCGGCCTCCAGCCGGCTGATGGTCAGGATCATGTGCTCGGCCTCGCCGGAGAGCAGGTTGCCGCGGCTCGCGCCGCCGTCGCGCAGCAGGCCCTGCCCGCTGCTGTGGCGGCGCTCGATCTCGGCGCAGTCGGGCGGGGCCGAGCAGGTCATGAGCGTCTCCGTCTCCTTCTCGACCCAGCGGAAGGCGGGGATGTCGTGGTTCGAGCCGAGGAGGATGCCGGCCTGCGAGGCGCCGGTCTGCGAGGAGAGGTCGGTCTCCCACTCGTCGAGCCGGTGGGTGCCCTCCTGGACCCAGCGCGCCAGCTCGGGGGCGCTGCCGTCGCGCATGGCCCGGCGGAGCACGGGCAGGGCGAGCCCGTCGATCTCGAGGTAGACGATGCCGGGGACCTCGGTGACGGTGCGCTCGCCCGTGCGGCGGGCGATGCGCTGCATCACGCGGAGCGCGTAGGTGTCGTCGTCGTTGACGCCGAGGATGACCTCGAGGGCGATGCTCACGGCGGCGATGATCAGGCTGGCAAAGATCGCCGCCAGCACGGAGTCGACCTTGAAGCTGTTGTCCGAGAGTTCGGCGGCGAGCAGCAGGACCGCGGCGTCGCCGACGATGGCGAGCAGGAAGCCCAGGGCGAGCGTGAACGGCAGCCGCAGCGACGCCACGACCGGCGGGATGAAGACGTTGAGGACGGCGATGAGCACCGCCGCGACGAACGCGCCGCCCGGCCCCGCCACGTCGACGCCGGGCAGCAGCCACGCGGCCGCGTAGACGGCGATCGCAGCGACGACCAGCTTGACGACGATGTGCAGCGGCCGCAGCCGCAGCGACGCGCGCTCCGGCGGCATCCTCTCCGGCGGCATGCTCTTCGGTGGGGGCGCCATCGTGGGATCCGCTCGTCGTGCCGTCTCGTTCATCGTCTCACCCGCTCCGTGTCGATGTGGCGCGCCGTCGGTCGAGTTTACACAGTCCGCGGTGAAGGAAGAACGCCTCGACGAGCGAATGTGACCAACTGGTCACCAACAAGGAGGTACAGGCATGGAAAAGGGTCTAGGCTGGATCGTGTTCGCGTGGCTGATCCTTATCAGCGCCGGGGTCATGAACATCATCAAGGGCATCGCGGCGCTCGATCAGACCGCCTTCTGGACCGACTACGGCTCGATCATCGTCTACGGCGACCTGCGCACCTGGGGCTGGATCCTGCTCGTCTGGGGCGTCCTGCTGCTTCTCGCCGCGCTCGGCGTGTACCGCGGCGGCGAGCTCGGGCGCTGGTTCGGCATCATCGCCGCGTCGGTCAACCTCTTCTTCCAGTTCGTCTTCCTCCCGGCCTATCCGTTCTGGGCGATCACCATCATGGTCCTCGATGTGCTCGTGATCTACGCCTTGGCGGTCTACGGGGGTCAGTCGGACGAGGCCTGAGCGGCGCTCGCCGCACGACCCTCCGTCGACCCGGACGGAGCGACGGGGCGCGAGGGGTGGTCACGCCCCTCGCGCCCCGTCCGATCGAGACGCGTCCGCCCGTCTCCGCCGTCGAGACCGTACGACGTTCTAGGTCAGTCGACGGCTTTCGGGACTCGCGCCACGACCAGGCCGATGAGCGCGAACACGTAGAGGGTGATCACGAGGATCGACCAGATCGGATACACGGGCAGCCAGAAGAGCTCGGAGATGATCGCGACGGCGATGAAGACGACGCCGACCCACCTGCCCCAGGTCTGCCCGCTGAGCACCGCCAGGCCCCCGAACACGAGCAGGGCGCCGATGGCGATGAGCCACCACGAGAGCGAGGTCAGGTCGATGAAGTAGTACGCGTCGAACCCGCGGATGACCCACTCGTCGTTGAACAGCCCGATGACGCCCGAGAACAACCTGAAGAAGCCCACGGTCACCATCAGGATGCCGCCGGCTGCGGCCCAGCCGACCCAACTGTCGTTACTCACTGCTCCTCCTCTGTCTGTCTATGGTTGCTTCGATCGCTTCGAACCGGTGTCCGGGCGCTCGACGGCCTTCGCTCCGAGCGCCCGACGATCCCTACGCCGGCCGGCGTGCGGCCGTGGTCAAGATCCGGCGCCTTTCGCCGCGTGCTTCGCCGGCGGTGTCGCGACGTCCGGTGACGCTCCCTCGCGGCCGCCGCCCCGCACGGACTCGACGGCCGGCAGCAGGTCGGTCGCGATCGCCCGCTTGAGCACGAAGGCGTCGGCGCCGGCCTTCATCGCCGCCCGGCGGACGCTCGGCTCGTCGTGGACGCTGAGGACGACGACCTTGAGCCCGGGAGAGCGCTCCCGCAGCGCTCGTAGCCAGTCCAGACTCTGGTCCCGGGCCAGGGAGAGGTCCACGACCGCCACGTCGGGGTGCAGCCGGGCGGCTCCCTCGAGCAACGAATTCTCGTCTGCGACCATGACCACCGTGCCGAAGGCCGTCTCGAGCAGTCCGCGCACGCCCTCGGTGAGGCCGTGGTGGCGGTCCGCCAGCAGCACGCAACTGGGGGCTGTGTCGCTCATCGACTCCCGGCGCTCGCCGCGGTCATCGGAGATCGCCGGCGCAGCCCAGGCACACGTCCGTGGGGCCGGTGTCGGCTCGGACGCGAAGCATCTCCTCGCCGAGCATGACGGTGCCGCCGCAGTGAGCGCACGTGCGCCAGCCCCAGTGGCGCTCGAGGACCTGGGCTTCGGGAGGTTCCTGTCGGGGAGCCGTCGCACGGCCGGACGCGGCGGCGCCTGAGCGACGCCGTTCGGCCCTCCACACGGAGAAGGCCTCTCGGGACGTCACCTGGAGCCACTTCTCAAAGGCTGCGCTGGTTGTCAGGTAGTGCGCCACGTTCGAGCGCGTTGCCGGACGCCTCGCGGCGAGTGTGGAGGGGGTCGATCCGTCATCAGCCGTCATGGGCGCGTCTCCCGCGTCTGGTGTCGCCACCGGCGCCCATCGACCGGTGGGCGCCGGGCGTCGAGTCGAGACTAGTCGGGGCGCGGAGAGCTGTGACCTCGGGAAACTACGGGGCTCGCCGCAGGAGATTTACGGGGCGGCGGGGAGCGTCAGAACTCGACGAGGCCGTGCTTGATGGCGAAGTGGACCAGTTCGGCGTTGGTGCGCAGGCCGAGGGCCTGCATCATCTGGTACTTGTGGAACTCGACCGTCCGGGTCGAGATCGAGAGGCTCGCGGCGATCTGCTTGGCCGAACGCCCCTCGGCCAGAAGCTGAAGGACCTCTCGCTGCCGCGGCGTGAGGGAGGCGATCGGGTCTTCGGCCCGTTCCGGTCCCTGCCTCAGCGCCGCGAAGACCTCGCCCGCGAGCTGCGGAGTGAGATAGGTCTTGCCCTCGAGCGCGGCGTGGAGGGCGGTGATCAGCTCGACCGACGCCGAGTGCTTGAGGACGAAGCCCGAGGCGCCCGCCTCGAGGGCGCGGCGAGCGAAGGTCACGTCGCGGTGCATCGTGAGGAAGACCACGGGCACCTGATCCCCGTCTTCCCGCAAGCGCACGAGGGCGTCGATGCCGTTGAGGCGCGGCATGGTGATGTCGGCGACGATCACGTCGGGTCGCAGCGTCCGGGCTGCCTCGAGCAGGGCGCGCCCGTCCGCCACCACGCCGACCAGGTCGAACTCGGGCGCGAGCAGGCTCTTCAGCCCCTCGGCCACGAGGAGATGGTCGTCGGCGAGCAGCACGCGCGGCCGGCGTGCGGTGATCATCGCGACCCTCCCTTCGTCGGTACCCAGGCGACGATCGTCGTACCCCGGCCGGGGGCGCTGTCGATATCGAGCGTGCCGCGCACCAGGCGAACGCGTTCGCGCATGCTCGCGAGACCCAGGCGCATCCCCTTGCCGGGTCTCTCCGAATCGAAGCCGGCACCACCGTCGCAGACCGCGAGGAGCAGCCCGCCGTCCGCCGGCCGCAGGGTGACGCTCGCCTCGCGCACGCCGGCGTGGCGGGCCACGTTGTTCAGCGCCTCCTGGGCCACGCGGAACAGGCAGAGCGCGGCGTCCGGCTCGACGACGGCGGGCAGCGGATCGAGGTCCAGCGAGAGGTCGAGCGAGCCCTGGCGGGCCCGCCGCTCGCACTCCGCGCGAAGCGCCTCGGCCAGGCCGAGCTCCTCGAGCACCGACGGGTGCAGCTGGTAGGCCAGGGAGTGGACGTCCTCGCTCAGGTGCACGAGCCCCTCGCGGACCGTCTGCAGGGTCTCGACCTGCGCCCCTTCAGGTGCGGCGAGCTCGGCGCGGCCGGCCTCGATCGCCAGCACGGCGAGCCGCTGGCTCACGTCGTCGTGCAGCTCGCGCGCGAGCATGGCGCGCTCTTCCTCGTGGGCCGTGATGAGGCGCCGGCTCAGATCGTGCAACTCTCCCTCGATGCGCTTCCGCGTCGTGATGTCGCGGATGACGCCGTACGTCCGCACTGTGCGCCCGTCGGCGTCGCGCGCGGCGACGCCCGCGAGGTGATGGATCCAGGTCTCTCCGCGCCTGGGGTGGATGTAGCGGTACTCGACCGAGAACCGGTCCACCTGGCCGCCGAGCAGCCGGCCGCGCGCCTCAGTGATCCCGGCTCGATCGGCAGGATGCAGGTTCCCCAGCCAGAAGCTCGAG
>DATHSP010000326.1:0-3472 GCA_035464075.1 Thermoleophilia bacterium
GTCGCGGGCGGTGATGGAGGCCGGCGCCGGGTGCTCGGCGTCGTACCCGGCGTGGCAGTCGAAGCAGGTGTGCTCGGGGATGAACGGCTCGTGCGGCACGTGGCACGAGTCGCAGGTGTCGATCGTGGGCGCCGTGCGCTCATCGTCGGTGTGGTGGGCGCTGCCGTTCGGCGCCGCCGGCGAAGCCGTGGTGTGGCACGACGTCGTGCAGCCCTCGGTCGTCGCTCCGTAGTGCGGATCGGCCAGGTGGCAGTTGGAGGTCGCGCAACCGTCCGGGGTCTGCACCGTTGACTGGTCCTCACCCGGGCTGTGGCAGCTCGTGCACGTGTTCTGGCCGCGCGAGACGAAACCAAGGTGGCACGAGTTCGTGCAGGCCGTGTCTGTAGGCAACTCGCCACCCATGTCGGGCGTGGGTCCCTTGTGGCACATCCCGCAGGTGGTGGCGATACCGTGGAGGTAGGTCTCCTGGGCCGCCGCCGGCGCAGGCACGAACAGGCCGGGCGCGAGGCACGCCACGAGCAGTGCGAAGATGCCGAAGATGAGCGCCGACGGCAGCCGCCGGCGACTCACGGACACGGTACGCCCCATGTACCCCCCTGGCCCGCGCGTTACCTTCCGAGTGCGTCGACATACTTTACGCGTCAAGCGTACCAGGGTCAACGGGGAGCTGTTGACTCGGCAGACGACGGGCGGAGGAAGGGCGGCCGCACTCGTCGAAGTCTCGTTCGCGGCCGCCTTGAGCGTTCAGTGCGACCGCCGGCGGGCCGATAGAGGTCCTGAGAGAAACGGGGAGCACCGGATGGCGTCACGCTGGTATCGCGAAGAGCAGACGAGGGTCTACTTCGCCTTCGCGCCGGCCGATCTCGCCGTCGTGACGCCCCTCGTCGACGACCTCAAGCAGCTGCGGCCCCGCATCACCGTCGACTACGCCCTCACCGGCGAGCCCTTCGCCGTGCAGCGCTCCGACTACATCCGCGCCAGCCTGGCGCTCCGCATCCGGCGCGCCGAGACGCTGGTGTGCCTCTTCCGCACCGCCGTGCTGCGCGACGACTGGGTACTCTGGAGCCTCGAGGTGGCGCACCGGCTCGGCATCCCGCTCGTCGGCACGCCGCTCGACGAGGCTACGTCGCCGGCGGCAGTCGATCTGCTCTCCTCGGTCGGGGTCGAGATCGTCCCCCTCGAGGTGCAGGCCGTGAGCGCCCAGCTCACCGTGTCTCTGGCACGGCCCCGTGTCGCCCCCCCCGTGGACGACGCGCTGATCCTCCCGCTCCGCTTCATGGCGCACCAGGTGCGCTGACGCGCCTCGCACGGCTCTCGCGAGGCCGCGCGCGGCCGGCTCCGCGCCGTGACATCAGAACCGAAGCGCCCGTCGTGGCGAGCGCCGCTCTCTCCGCAGACGGCGGCGCTGCTTCTCAGGCACACCGACTCACGCTACGCTGTGGGCGGCGACCGGCCGGGAGGACCGCGATGCCCAGCGTCTTCATCGTCGACAACTACGACTCGTTCACCTACAACCTGGTCCAGCTGATCGGCGAGATCGGGGCCGAGATCGAGGTCGGGCGCAACGACCAGGTGACCAGCGACGACATCGCCGCCGCCGCGCCGACGCACCTCGTGATCTCGCCGGGGCCATGCACACCCAACGAGGCCGGGATCTCGATGGAGGCGATCCGGCGCTTCGCCGGCGTCGTCCCGGTGCTGGGTGTGTGCCTCGGCCACCAGAGCATCGGGCAGGCCTTCGGCGGCGCGGTGCGGCGCGCCGGCTACCCCGTGCACGGCAAGACCGACGAGATCCGCCACGACGGGCGCACCATCTACGCCGGCCTGCCCCAGGGCTTCGTGGCGACGCGCTACCACTCGCTGGTCGTCGACGAGCACCTGCCCGACGCCCTCGAACTCAGCGCCTGGAACGGCGACGGCGTGGTCATGGGCGTGCGCCACCGCGACCTGCCGGTCGAGGGGGTGCAGTTCCACCCGGAGAGCGTGCTCACCGACCTCGGCGAAGCGCTGATGCGCAACTTCCTCGACATGCGGGTCGAGTGAGGCCGGGGGCCGCGGCCCGATGGGCCGCGGCCCCGGCCTCACTCCTTCGCCGAGACGCTCGACCGCCCGGGCCAGCGCTCCGGCGGTGGGTACGACCAGCCCACGTACGCTTCGAGCGCCGTCCAGTGGTCCTCGCGCACGCGCTCGGCGTACCCGGCGTGGACCACGTAGCCGCCGCCGACGTGGATGCCCACGTGGCCGTGCTCGGAGAGATCGTAGAAGACGAGCGCGCCGAGCGGCGCCTCCGCGGGCGAGCCGTCGCGGAGCGTGCCGGCCTTCGCGGCCGCCTTCAGTATCGCCCGGGCGTCGCGGAAGCCGACCTTCTCCGCCCCGTAGGCGTGGGCCACGAACTTGCCGCACCAGCCGCGGTCGGTGTACGACTGCTGGCGGTGACCGTCGGGGGCTCGCCAGGCCTTGAGACCGACCTGCAGCTCGGCCCACGCCGCCTCGGCCGACCCGTTCCCGTCCCAGGCCGCGGTCTTCTGCGCAGCGAGGAGCACACCGGCCGCGGCCGCCACAGCGATGACGGCCACGACGACGACCAGCTCGCGGGCACCCAGCGACCAGCGGGCGCGCCGGGAATCGCCGGCGCGAGAGCCAGGCGGCGGCCGCCGGGTGCGGCGTCTCACGCTGCCGCCTCCCCCCGCCGGCGTCGCGCCTCGTCGAGCAGTTCGTCGAGACGAGCGCGCGTCGCCTCGGGCAGCGTCCACGCCGGCGGCTCGGCGCGCAACTCGGCGACCCGCGCCTCGACGCGCCGGCGCAGGCTGAGGCCGCCGCCGGCCCGCCAGCGGTCGTGCATGACGCGATCGAAGAGCGACGGCAGCCAGAAGTCGCGCGTGTGCCGCCGCGTGTAGCGGCGGGCCAGATGATGGCCTCCGGGGCCGACCTCCATGATCTCGTCGAGGGCGAGCGCCTCGTCGTCCACGCGCACGTCCCGCATGAGGGCGCGCGCCCAGGCGACACACTCATCGCCGAAGACCAGCGACTCGTAGCTCGACTGCAGGCCGACCTCGAGGTAGCCCACGTCGTGGATCAAGGTCGAGCGTTGCAGGGCGCCGAGCACGGTGAGGGCGAACGCCTCGGCGCTCCACTGCTCGTCGAGGTCGTTGGCGTCGGTCATGCCGGCGTAATTGAAGCTCGGCAGGCCGTAGAAGCGGGCGAGATCGGCGCCGAGCTGCGAGCCCAGCCACACCTCGGGCGCCCCGTGAGGGTCGAAGGCGGTGCGCATGTCGGGGGCACCGACACCGGCGCCGTAGACGAACGGTGCGCCCGGCCGCACGTGCTGGTGAAGCACCAACCCACTCAAGACCTCGGCGTTGCCGACCACGACCGCAGCCGGCACCGAGCGCGGCGCCGTCGGGCCGCAGGCCGGCGCCGGCGCGTAGATGAGGGGCACCTCGAGCTCGGCGCAGGCGACGACCTTGCCGAG
>DATHSP010000327.1:0-5192 GCA_035464075.1 Thermoleophilia bacterium
AAGACGAGCCCGCCGCGGATCACGACGACGAGGGCGATGAGCCCGATCGCGACACCGGTCAGGACGCGCGTGAACAGGGGGCTGATGCTAGGCATCGACGCCTCCGTCGTGAGGGCGGCCGGCCGACTGACGGTCCGCGGAAGAGGCGGTGCCGCCGCCCGTGGCCGGCGTCTCCGGCGCACCGCCGCGCGCGGCCCCGGCCGGCTCGCGGCCGCCGAAGCGCCGCTGCCGGTGGGCGTAGGCGGCGAGCGCCTCGTCGAGCTCCCGCTCACCGAAGTCGGGCCACAGCGCGTCGCTGAAGTACAGCTCGGCGTAGGCGCACTGCCAGAGCAGGAAGTTCGAGAGGCGCAGCTCGCCCGAGGTACGGATCAGCAGCTCGGGGTCGTGCATCTCGGGCGCGTAGAGGTGGCGCCGCAGGTCGTCGGCGGTGAAGGCGGGCGCCGGTGCCGCAGGCGCCGGCCCGGCTCCCGGCGCGGCCCCCGTCACGGCCCACTCGGCCGCGAGGCCGCCGGCCGCGTCGAGCAGCTCCTGCCGGGCGCCGTAGTTGAAGGCGATGTAGAGCGTCATCCGCGTGTTGTTCGCCGTCAGCGCTTCGGCCTCCTCGATGCGCCGCACGAGAGCCTCCGGCACGCCCTCGCGGCGCCCCACGAAGCGCACGCGGGCACCGCGCTCGTGGATGTCCGGCACCTGCGACTCGATCATCTCGATGAAGAGGTCCATGAGCGCGTGCACCTCGTCCGCGGGGCGCTCCCAGTTCTCGGTCGAGAAGGAGTACACGGTGACCTCCGCGATGCCCAGGTCGAGGGCGTGCTCGAGGACGCGGCGCAGCGCCTTGGCGCCGGCGCGGTGGCCGGCGGCCACCGGCAGGCCGCGGCGCTTCGCCCAGCGGCCGTTGCCGTCCATGATGATCGCGAGGTAGCGGCACTCGGCGCCGCCCGCGGCCGGCTCGGCCGGCCCTTCGCCGGCGCCGGCCCGCAGCAGGCGCATGCGGCGCCGCAGCCAGCCCGCCCTGGGGCCGTCGGCCATCGCGTCCCTCCCCCGGCGTGCGGCGGGCCCGCCTGACGGCGGCCCGCCCCTCCGCCGCTCACACCTCGAGGATCTCCTCCTCCTTCTTGGCGAGGAGGGCGTCGATCTCTTTCACGAACTGGTCGGTCAGCTTCTGGACCTGCTCCTCGGCGCGGCGCTCGGCGTCCTCGCCGACCTCGCCCTCGTGGACCAGCTCCTTGAGGTCCTTCATCACGTCGCGACGCACGTTGCGGACCGCGACCCTGCCGTCCTCGGCGAGCCTGTGGACGAGGCGCACGAGCTCCTTGCGCCGCTCCTCGGTGAGAGCCGGGATCGGCAGCCGGATCACGGTGCCGTCGCTGCTCGGGTTGAAGCCCAGGTCGCTCTCCATGATGGCCTTCTCGATGGCCCGCATGGACGACTTGTCGTAGGGCTGGACGGTGAGGAGGCGGGGCTCGGGGGCGGCGACGTTGGCGAGCTGCCGCAGCGGCGTCGAGGTGCCGTAGTAGTCGACGTGCACGCGGTCGAGCAGGCCCGTGCTGGCGCGCCCGCTGCGCACCGTGTTGAACTCGTGCCTCACCGCCTCGACCGCACCGGCCATACGCCGTTTGCCGTCGTCGAGCAACTCTTTCTCCACCGCTCCTCCTCCCGCGCTCAGGTCGCGGTCTCGGCCGCCGCTCCCCCGCGGCCCGGGACCGCCCGCACCACCGTGCCCACGCGCTCGCCGGTGAGCACGCGGACGATGTTGTCGCCGGTCATCTTGAAGACGTGGATCGGCATCGCGTTGTCCATGCAGAGGCTCAGCGCCGTGGCGTCCATGACACGCAGGTCGCGGTCGATGGCCTCGAGGTGGGTCAGCTCGGGGATGAACTCGGCCGTCGGGTCGGTCTCGGGGTCGGCGCTGAAGACGCCGTCGTACTCGCGCTTGGCCATGAGGATGGCGTCGCAGTGCAGCTCGAGGGCGCGCAGCGCGGCGGCGGAATCGGTGGAGAAGTAGGGGTTGCCGGTGCCGCCGGCGCAGATCACCACGCGCCCGCGTTCGAGGTGGCGCAGGGCACGGCGCATGATGTAGGGCTCGCAGACGGCCCTGATCTCGATCGCGCTCATGACCCGCGTCTCGAGGCCGCGGTGCTCGAGCGCGTCCTGGAGGGCGAGGGCGTTCTGCACCGTGGCCAGCATGCCGATGTGGTCGCCGGTCGTGCGGTCCATGCCGCCGGCCGCGGCGGCCATGCCGCGGAAGATGTTGCCGCCGCCCACGACCACGGCGATGTCGACGCCGAGGCCGCGGGCGGTGCCGATGTAGCCGGCGAGCTCGGCGGTCACGGCCGGGTCGATCGCGTGCGTCGCACTGCCGACCGCGGCCCCGCCGCCGAGCGCCTGGCCGCTCAGCTTGAGCAGGACGCGGCTGAAGACGCTCCGCTTCGACCCGCCGGCCGCCGGCATCAGGCCTCCGCGGTCTCGCCGAGCTGGAAGCGGGCGAAGCGCCGCACCTCGACGTTCTCGCCGATCACGCCGACGAGGTCGGTGCGCAGCTGCTCGACCGTCCGGTCCGGGTCCTTGATGAAGGGCTGCTCCATCAGGCACGTGTCGGCGAAGAACTTGTCGAGCTTGCCGGCGACGATCTTGTCGATCACCTGAGCGGGCTTGTCCTTGACCTGCTCGGCGTAGATCACCTTCTCGTGCGCGATGACGTCCTCGGGCACCTCGTCGCGGCTGACCCAGCGGGGCGACGCGGCGGCGACGTGCATCGCCAGGTCGTGGGTGAACTGCTTGAAGTGCTCGCCGCGCGAGACGAAGTCGGTCTCGACGCCGACCTCGACCAGCACGCCGATCTTGCCGCCCATGTGGATGTACGAGTCGACCGCGCCCTCTTTGGTGACCCGGGCGCTCTTCTTCTTCGCGGTGGCGAGGCCCTGCTTGCGCAGCTCGTCCATCGCCTTCTCCATGTCGCCGCTCGTGGCCTGCAGGGCCTTCTTGCAGTCCATCATGCCGGCGCCGCTCTTCTCGCGGAGCTCCTTCACGTTCGCAGCGCTGATGTCAGCCACTGGTGTCCTCTCTGGCTCGTGTCTCGTCCTGTCACGCCGGGCGCGGCCGGGGGCCGCGCGCGACGGTCACGCGTCGTCGGCCTTGGCCTCGGGCTCGGCGGCCTTGGGCTCCTCGGCCTTGGGCTCCTCGGCCTTCTCAGCCTCGGCCTTGGCCTCGGGCTCGGCGGCCTTGGGCTCCTCGGCGGCCTTCTCAGCCTCGGCATTGGCCTCGGGCTCGTCGGCCTTCTTCGCGGCCTTCGGGTCGGCCTTCTTTGCGGGCTTGGCGGGAGCCGCGGCCTTGTCGTCGGCCTTCGCCTCCGGCTTCTCGTCGGCCTTGGCCTCGCCCTTCTCGTCGGCCTTGGCCTCGGCGGCCGGCTTCTTCTCGGTCTTCGGCTTCGCTGCAGGCTTGGCCTCGGCCGACGAAGCCTCAGGTGTCGCTTCAGGCTTCTGGGCAGCGGGCTTCGCAGCCTCAGCCTTCGCCTCAGCCTTGGGGGCTTCAGGCGCGGCTGCAGGCTTGGCCGCGGGCTTCTCGGCAGCCGGCTTCTCAGCGGGCTTCTCGGCCGCCGGGGCGGGCCGCCCAGGCGCGGCGGTTGCGGACGCCGCGGGAGCTGCCTCGGGCGCGACCCTCGCGGCCTCGGCGGCGGCCTTGGACGCGGCGGCCTCGGCCGCCTGACGCTCGGCCTCGGCCTTCGCCGCGGCTTCGCGCGCCTTGCGGTCGGCCTCGGCCTTGGCCTCGGCCTCGCGCGCCGCCTTCATCTCACGCTCGGTCACGATCTCGCGGCCCTCGGCGACGGCGTCGGCGACGACGCGCACGATGAGGTTGCAGCTGCGGATCGCGTCGTCGTTGCCGGGGATCAGGTAGTCGATCTCGTCGGGGTCGCAGTTGGTGTCGACGAGGCCGACGATCGGGAGCTTGAGCTTGCGCGCCTCGCGCACGACGATCTGCTCCTTGCGGGGGTCGACCACGAACACGGCCGCCGGCAGGCGGTCCATGTCGGCGACGCCGCCGAGGTTCTGCTCGAGCTTGCGCAGGTCGGCGCGCAGGTTCATCGCCTCACGCGTGGGCAGCAGGTCGAGCGAGCCGTCGGTCGCCAGCTGGCGAAGCTCGTGCAGGCGCCTGATGCGCTTGTTGAGGGTGCTGAAGTTGGTCAGCAGGCCGCCCAGCCAGCGGTTCATGACATAGGGCATGCCGATGCGCTCGGACTGCTCCTTGATGGTCTCCTGGCACTGCTTCTTGGTGCCTACGAAGAGGACGAGGCCGCCACGTGCGGCGGCGTCCTTGAGGAAGGCGCAGGCCTCGTCGAGCAAGACGGTCGTCTTCTGCAGGTCGATGATGTAGATGCCACCGCGCTCGCCGAAGATGTACGGCTTCATCTTGGGGTTCCAGCGGCGCGTCTGATGCCCGAAGTGGACGCCGGCGATGAGCAGGTCCTTGATGCTCGCCCGGCTCTCGGTGACTGCAGGCAAGGCTTGCCTCCTTCTGATCGGTTCGTCGGGCGGCCTGGCGGCACGCCCAGCTGTGTGCCGGTGAGGGTCTCGCGGATTCCCTTGCGGGCACCGCCGCGAGCCGTGGGCTCACCGGGTCGTGGTGGACAACGGCGCGGAATTCTACCATAGGCTCACGGCGGCGTCAGTCACGCTGCGGGCGGGCGGGCGAGCGACGACGGCTGAGGGCCCAAGCCGCTGGTGCGGACGGGGGCGGAGCGAGCCTCAGCGGGTGGCGTCAGGGACTCCGGCGCGAGCCTCAAAGGGTGGTGCGAGTGACTCCGGTGCGAGCCCGAGCAGGCGGCGCCAGCGGCACGGGGACTGGCGCGGCGCCGACCCTCTGTGCTTCGATAGCGGTGACGGCCGCGGGCGCGGCAGCACCCCCGGAGCCCGCTCGCCGCTCACGGGGGCCGAGCGCATGACCGACGAGACCGGCAGAGACGAGGCGCCGCGCGGCGCGAGCCGCGCGGTCGGCGACGCGTCCCAGCCCGGGCTCGGCCGCGCGGCCCTCTTCAGCCTGCGCTTCCTCATCATCGTCGCCGCCGTCGTCGTGCTCGGCCTCGTGCTGCAGCGCCTGCAGATCGTGATCCTGCCGGTGACCCTCGCGATCCTCGGCACCGTGCCCCTGCTCCCGGTGCGGCGACGACTCGAGCGCGCCGGCCTGCCGCGAAGGGTGGC
>DATHSP010000328.1:0-4527 GCA_035464075.1 Thermoleophilia bacterium
GCGTCGGCGGCGGGCTGGAACCCGCGGCCGCGGTACTGCGAGCGACTGCTGACGACGCACGAGTCGTTGAAGGCGCGCAGGACCTCGATCTGCATCTTCTCTTTGCTCACGGGAGGACTCCTTGACCACCGCCCCGCGGACGCACGCTGCCCTCCGAGGCGCTCTCCTGGTTGCTGTGCCGCAGACTCTACCCCTCGCCGACACGCCTGTAACGAGCCCCGTGCGGCCGGGGCCTCGCCAGTCGGCAGCCGGCCCCGCGCACCGCACCGTGAAGCGCGCTCGGGGTGCGCGGCGGCGTGCACGCCCGGGCGGCGAACGGCCGGACTGCCAGGATGGTAGCATCGGCGCGGCATGGCGCCGAGGGTGGAGATGAGGAGAGACGACGCACCGGCCGCAGGGCCGCAGCGCACCGGGGCCCGGCTGGCGCTGGCCGCCGGCATCGTCGCCCTCGCCCTCTCGCCGCTCGTCGCCTACCTCGCCGCCTCGTTCGGCGGCGGCCGGGAGCCGGGCTCACCGGCAGTCTGGAGCGTCCCCGGCGTCGCCCTCGTCGTGCTCTACGCCCTCGTCACGCCGGCCGGCGCCTTCACCGCCTGGGGCACCGCCGGCAGTGGGCGCCTGCCGCTCGCCGGCGCCGTGGTCGCCGTGGCGGCCAACCTCGCCGCCCTGGCCGTGCTGCTGGTGGTGAGAGCGGCCGAGTTCGTCTGGGGGCCGGGCCTCCTGCTCTTCCTCGCCCTCTTCCTGCTGCCGGGGACCCTCGCCGCGGTGGCGGTCGGCCCGCTGCGACGGGCCGGCACCTAGCCTTGGCGGCCGGCCCCGGGCCGCCCGGCCCTCGCCGGCCGCACCGCTGCCGACACGAGCAGCCGCCGCTCGTCGCGAGGCCGATGCCCCGCGACCCCACCTCCCGCCCTCGTGCTGCGACGGGAGCCGCTGGGGGAGAGCCGCCGTCGCAGCGCGCACCGGCAGTCTGCCGCGGCCAGGGACCCGGCACGAGAGTGACGAACCGGTCACCCCGGTGACGACGGCCGGCGGGGGCGAAGACACCCGGCGCCGCAACGGCCCGTGCATCCGTCGGGCACTCCCTGTACCATGACGTCGTGCAGCTCGCCTTCACGACCGTCGAAGAGCTCTTCGCTCTGCTCGAGCAGGCCGGCGAAGCCCTCGATTACCGCGAAGTCTGGCCGCACCTCTTCCCCGTCGCCGGCTGTTCCCCCGCGCTCGTGCGCGCGCTCGTCGACGACATCGTCCGCAACGACGAGCGCTTCGTCTGGGAGAGCGACGTCCACCTCGGCCTCGCGGCCTGGCGGGCCACCCGTCGCGACCTCAGCGACGTCGTCTTCACCGTCGTCGACCTCGAGACCACGGGGGGCACGCCGGGGCTCGCCAAGGTCACCGAGGTCGGGGCCGTGCGGGTCGAGGGCGGCGCGCAGACGGCCACGTTCTCGTCGCTGGTCGACCCGCGGGTGCACATCCCCGCGATGATCACCCGCCTGACCGGCATCGACGACGGCACCGTCGCGGGGGCGCCGCCGATCGAGACCGTCCTCCCGCGCTTCGTCGAGTTCGCCGCGGGCACCGTGCTCGTCGCCCACAACGCGCGCTTCGACCTCGGCTTCCTCGACTACGAGCTCGGGCGGCTCTGCCGCCAGTCCTTCCAGCGGCCCGTCCTCGACACGCTGCGTCTGGCCCGCAAGCTCTGCCCCCAGCAGCGCTGCTCGCTGGCCGCGCTGGCCGAGCGCTTCGACACGGCGGTCAAGCCCGGGCACCGGGCCCTCAAAGACGCCCAGGCGACGGCCGAGCTGCTCCTCCTCTTCCTCTCGTGGCTCGAGGAGCAGGGGATGACCACCCTCGAGGAGGTCGCCCGCTACTGCGAGCCTGGGGCGCGGCGCAACTACCACAAGATCGCCCTCACGGAGGGCCTGCCGACACGGCCCGGCGTGTACGTCATGCGCGACACGGCGGGGCACGCCCTCTACATCGGCAAGGCCGAGAACCTGCGCCGGCGCACCCGCGACCACTTCCTGCAGCGGCAGGCGTACGGGGCGCGGCAGGCGCTCGAGTTGCTCGAGCGCATCGACGTCGTCGAGACGGGCTCCGAGTTCGGCGCCCTCCTGCTCGAGCAGCGCCTCATCGCCCGTCACCGCCCGCTCTACAACCAGCACGGCACGCGGGTGCCGGCCTACCACTACGCCAAGCTCACCGACGAGGAGTACCCGCGGCTCTACGCCACCCCCAACCTGCGCGACGACGGCGGCCTCTATGCCGGCCCGTTCCGCAAGGCCAGCCTGGCGCGCGCCTTCGTCGACTGCCTCACGAGCGCCTACCCGCTGCGTACCTGCGTACGGCTGCCGGTGGCGGCCCGCACGACGACGGCCGCCGGCGCAGAAGACGGCGTGGGGGATGGTGTGGGAGACGAGACGGGCGGCGGCGCGAGCCTGGCCCGGCGCGGGCGCGGCCGCACGCGGGCCGGCAGAAGCGGACGTCACGGCGACCACCCGTGCCCGCGCGCCGGCACCGGCGCCTGCCTCGCCCCCTGCCGTCGGGAGCTGAACGGGGAGTACGACGAGGCGGTGTCTCGGGTGCGCCGCGTGCTGCGCGGCGACGGCGCCGACCTCGACGCGCGCCTCGTCGCGCGTCAGGCGCACCTGGTCGAGCTGCTCGCGTTCGAGCAGGCACAGCGCGTGCAGGAGCAGCGCGAGCTCGCCGAGCGCGCCCTGCGCTCCATCAGGCGCCTCACCGCCGCCGTCCGCGAGGAGGCCGTCCTCGTCTACCCCGCGCGCACGCGGGGTCGGGCGCGGCTCTGGGGGGTGCGCGGCGGCGCGGTCGTCGTCGAGCGCGAGGTGCGCGTCGCCGGGTTCGACCAGACGGCGGCGCTGGGCTTTCTCGCCGAGCTGGCGGCCGCCGCGCCGCCGGGGCCGCCGCTCCCCAGCGAGCGCATCGACGAGATCCTCCTCGTGCACGGCTGGCTGCAGCGTCATCGCGCCGCCGTCGGGGTCCTCGACCTCGGCCGCGGCGATGCCCGCGCGGCCTGGCGAGCCCTCGACGGCGCGGCGCGGCCGGCGCTCGCCGCGGCACTCGTCGACCGCGTACGCCGTGCCGTCGCGCCGGCCGACGAGGCCGAGAGCGGCGGGCCGTTCGCCGGCGGCGGCACCGACGGCGGCTCCGCCGCGCCCGTCGAGGGCCTGACGGCGTCGGGGGCCGCGTAGGCCGCGGCAAGCAGCCGGGAGCCGCGACGACGAGGCCGGAGCGGCGACCGGGGTTCAGTCCTCGAGCCAGACCGGGGCCGTCCACGCGGTCGCGCCGTCGCCGGTCGTGACGCGCAGGTAGACCCAATCCGACGCCGGCCGGCGCAGCACGACCGACCACGCCACCTTGTGGCCGCTCACCTCGGCACTCGCCAGCACGGAGCCGCCCGCGCCGACGAGGTCGAGCCTCTCGATCGCGTCGCCGGCGACCATGACGTCGGGGTCGTCGACCTGCACGCCCACGAGCACCCGCGCCGTGCGCGCGACGCGCGAGCCCATGACCGCGCCGTTCACCGTGAACGAGATGCGCAGGTCCGGGTCGAGCGTCGCGTACCCCCGGTGGGAGCGGACCGCGTCGTAGAGGGCGGCGCGCGTGAGCTCGGGCGCCAGCAGCGCGGTCCGCATCTCGTACGGCATGACCTCGGTGTCCCAGTCGACGTAGTGCGTGTCGCCGACCGCCGTGGGCATCACGTGCCAGCCGGCGTCGAGACACTTCACGTAGCTGGGCTCGTACCACTCCGCGTCGCCGTCCCCGTGGTTGTACACCTCGATCAGCTCCATGGCGGCGTCGCGCTCGGGGGTCAGGCCGGCGAAGTCGTCGAAGTCGCCGGTCTCCGACCACGTCGGGTGGTTGAACATGCCCATCGCCCCGGGAAGCGCCGCGACGACGTCCTCGTCCGCGGCCACCGTCTCACGGCCGCCCCCCTGCGTGTCCGGCGGACGCAGCAGACAGGGCGGGGCGAACACGTTGATGTGGTACCACCAGCCGAACTCGTAGGCGGCGAGGGCCACGAACGCGCCCGGCTCGTCGGCCGCGTCGGCCGCCGCCTGGGTCGCGGCCCACTCCCACGGGGCGATCATGTTGTGGTGGTCGCTGAGCGTGAAGAAGTCGAGGCCGGCGGCGCGACCCGACCAGTAGGCGCCGGCCGCCGAGCCCGTGCCGTCGGAGAACTCGCAGTGGGCGTGCAGCTCGCCGAAGTAGACGTCGTAGCCGGCGAGCGACGCCGGCTCGGTCGCCCCCGGCAAAGCCGCGACCGGGTCCGCCGCGGTGCCCCCGGCGAGCACGCCGGCGGGCAGCAGCGGCCCCGCGGCCAGGACGAGCAGCGCGATGCCCGCGTGACGGGCCGTGGTGCGAAGCCGAACGATCATGTGGTCCCCCTCTGGCCGGACGTGTCCGCCCCCTCCCGCACAGCCTACGCCGGCCCGGGACGGCGGGCAACGAAGTGGTGGGGCAAGGCCGGACCGGGGTGCCGCCCTCTCGCGGGGCGAACGGAGGGGGCGCCGG
>DATHSP010000329.1:0-2663 GCA_035464075.1 Thermoleophilia bacterium
GAAGCCCTGAAGGTCGTCACGAACGGCGACCGCGTCGTCTTCGCCCACGCCTGCGGCGAGCCGCTCGAGCTCGTCGACGAGCTCGTCGCCCGCGCCGCCGAGCTGCGCACCGTCGAGATCGTGCACATGGTCGCGATGGGCAAGGGAGAGTACGCAAAGCCCGAGTACGCGGAGAGCTTCTACCACAACTCGGTCTTCGTCGGCGCCAGCACGCGCGACGCCGTCTACCAGGGCCGCGGCGATTACACGCCGACCTTCTTCAGCGAGATCCCCGACCTCTTCCTCAAGGGCTACCTCCCCGTCGACGTGGCCCTCGTCCACCTCTCGCCTCCCGACACGCACGGGTTCTGCTCGTTCGGCATCTCGGTCGACTACACCAAGCCGGCCGCCTCGGTCGCCAGGACCATCGTCGCCCAGGTGAACCCGAACATGCCACGCACCCACGGCGACTCGTTCATCCACGTGACCGAGCTCGACTACATCGTCGAGAGCGAGCAGCCCATCATCGAGCTGCCGCCGCCGAAGATCGGCCCGGTCGAGGCGGCGATCGGCAAGAACATCGCCGACCTCATCGACGACGGCGCCTGCCTGCAGCTGGGCATCGGCGCGATCCCCGACGCCACGCTCAGCTTCCTCCACCACAAGAACGACCTCGGGATCCACACCGAGATGTTCAGCGAGGGTGTCGTCGACCTCTACAACGAGGGCGTCGTCACCAACCGCCGCAAGAAGCTGCACCGCGACAAGATGACGGCGACCTTCCTCATGGGGACGCGCCGTCTCTACGACTTCGTCGACGACAACCCGATGGTCAACATGTTCCCGGTGAGCTACACCAACGACCCGTACGTCATCGGGCAGCTCGACGACGTGGTGTCGATCAACTCGGCCCTGCAGGTCGACCTGATGGGCCAGGTCGTCGCCGACACCATGGGCCCGATGCAGTTCACCGGCATCGGCGGCCAGGTCGACTTCGTGCGCGGCGCGGCGCGCAGCAAGGGCGGCAAGGCGATCATCGCCCTGCCCTCGACGGCGAAGAAGGGCGAGGTCAGCCGCATCGTCGCCACCGTCACCGAAGGCGCCGCGGTCACGACCATGCGCGCCGACGTCGACTACGTGGTCACCGAACACGGTGTGGCCCACCTCAAGGGCCGCGGTTTGCGCGACCGCGCGGCGATGCTCGTCGAGATCGCCGACCCGAAGTTCCGCGACCAGATCAGAGACGACGTCAAGCGGCTGCACTGCGAAGGCTGGCTGCCGCGCTGACCCGACGCATCAACCACTCTCCAGGAGGAGTCATGGACCACGTCCACAACGAACCCGAACCGCGCGTCTTCTCGTCCGCCATGGGCGGCCAGCAGGTCGAGCGGCGCAGGGTGGAGCGCAAGATGCGCATCCACCGCCAGCCCAAGACCCTGATCACCGGCATCGGCGCCGTCGACCAGCTCGGTGAGGAGGCCAAGAAGCTCAACGGAACCAAGGTCCTCGTCATCACCGACGCGGGCGTGAGCTCGTGCGGCATGTGCGCCGATGTCGAGCGGCCGCTTCGCGAGGCCGGTCTCGACGTCGCCTTCTACGACAAGACCGTCCCCGAGCCGCCCATGGGCACGATCGGCGAGATCGTCGAGATCGTCGAGAAGGGTGGCTACGACCTGATCGTCGGCTTCGGCGGCGGCTCGCCCATCGACGTGGCCAAGGCCGCGGCCGTGCTGCCCAACACGGGCCACACCGTCTACGACTGGGTCGGCGTCGACAAGGTGCCGCGCAAGGGCCTGCCGATCATCGCCATCCCGACGACCGCCGGCACCGGCTCGGAGTGCACGGCGATCGCCATCTTCGCCAACGAGAAGCTCAACGTGAAGCAGGGTCTCGTGAGCCCGTTCCTCATGCCGAACGTCGCGCTCGTCGACCCCGCCCTCACGGTCAGCTGCCCGCCCAACGTCACCGCCGCCTCCGGCATGGACGCCCTCATCCACAACATCGAGGCCTACATCTCGGTCAACGCGACGATGCACACCGACTCGCTGGCCTACGAGGGCATCAAGCTCATCAGCCAGAGCATCCGCACGGCCGTCTACGACGGCACCAACATGTGGGCCCGTGACAACATGGCGATGGGCTCGATGATGGGCGGCATCGCCTTCGGCAACGCGGGCGTCGGCGCGGTGCACGCGCTCTCGTACCCGATCGGCGGCATGTTCCACGTGCCTCACGGCGTCGCTAACACGATGGTCCTGCCCTGGGCGATGGAGTTCAACATGCTGGCCTGCCTGCGCTGGTTCAAGCAGTTCGGCGAAGCCATGGGCGAGAACATGCTCGGCCTCTCCGACCGCGAGGCCGCCGAGAAGACGGTCGCCGCCCTGCGGCAGCTGGCCGACGACCTCAGCGTGCCGCAGTACCTGAGCGACGTCGGGATCCCCGAGTCGGCGATCCCCGACCTCGTCGAGGGCGCCAAGACGCAGGCGCGCCTCTGGAACAACAACCCGCGCAAGTTCACGCCCGAGGACATGGAGCAGGTCTACCGCAACATGGCCGTGCGCCCGGGCAGCAAGCCGGTCAAGGAGAAGAAGCCGGCGGCCGCCAAGGCGGCGAAGAAGTAGACACGACGGGCGGCCGCTGCGCGCGCTCTGCGCGCGGTGCGGCCGCGAGAGTCGGCGCGCGGG
>DATHSP010000330.1:0-4975 GCA_035464075.1 Thermoleophilia bacterium
GCGGCCGTGCTCTTCGCCGTGTCCGGCGCCGAGGTCGCCGTCGACGACGCCCTGCGCGGCGTCGTCACCGTCGGCGCGGGCGCTCTCGGCGACTTCATCATCCTGCGCTCCGACGGAGTCGCCGGCTACAACTTCGCCACCGCGGTCGACGACGCCGCCATGGGCATCACCCACGTGATCCGCGGCGACGACCACCTCACCAACACGGCGCGCCAGCTGCTGCTGCTGCGCGCACTCGATGCCTCGCTGCCGCGCTACGCGCACCACGGGATGATCCTCGACCCCGAGGGCGGCAAGCTGTCGAAGCGGCACGGGGCGACGTCGGTCGGCGAGTTCCGCGAGCTCGGCTACCCGCCGCAGGCGCTCGTCAACTACCTGGCCCTGCTCTCGTGGTCGCACGGCGAGGAGGAGATGCTCGACCGCGAGCGTCTGGTGGCCGAGTTCGAGCTCGAGCGCCTGTCGCCCAGCGCCGCCGCGTTCGACCGCGGCAAGCTGGATTGGCTCGCACACGAGCACGTCATGCGTCTCGACCCGGAGGAGCACGCGCGGCGCTTCGCCGCGCGCCTGCCCGCCGGCACGCCGCCACAGGCGGCGGCCGCCCTGGCGGAGGCCGCGCAGCCGTCGCTCTCCGCCTACGGCGAAGCGCCGGCCTTCGCGGCAGCCGTGCTCGAGCCGCCGCAGCTCGATGAAGCCGCGGTCGCGCTCGTCGGCGGCGCCCGCGAGCAGCTCGAGCATCTCGCGGAGGCGCGGGCGGCAGCGGCCGAGTGGCTCGATCCCGCCGCCGCCCGCGCCCTCCTCGCCGCCTACCGCGAGTGGGGCGCCGCCCGCGGCCAGTCGGCCAAGCGCCTGCTGATGCCGCTGCGCGTCGCCCTCACCGGGCGCGAGCACGGCCCCGAGTTGCGCTACGTGCTCGCGGCCCTCGACCGCTCGACCGCGCTCGCCCGCCTGCGCGCGGCCCTCGCGCGCGCCGGATCGGTACCCTCGTCCGCTTCGCCACCCCCGGGAGGCACCGCGAGTCCGTCCGGCCATCCCGCAGCCTCCGACCCGCCGTTCGCCACCGACCGGTCCTCCGCCTCCGCTCCGCCGTCCACGCCAGACCCGTCATCCTCCGCCAAGGGAGCCCGACCATGATCCGACTGTACAACTCGCTCTCGCGCCAGAAGGAGGAGTTCGTCCCCCGCGAGGAGGGCAAGGTCGGCGTCTACTGCTGCGGCCCCACGGTCTACAACCTCGTGCACGTCGGCAACGCCCGTCCCTACGTCACCTTCGCCGTGCTGCGCTCCTGGCTGCGGCGCCGGGGCTACGCCGCGACCCTGGTCGAGAACATCACCGACGTCGACGACAAGATCATCGCCAAGGCGCAGGCGGAAGGGCGTACCTCGGCCGAGGTGGCCGAGGAGTACACGCAGGCCTACCACGACGACATGGGCCGCCTCGGCGACGCCCTGCGGCCCGACCTCGAGCCGCGCGCCACCGAGACCATCCCCGAGATCGTCGACCTCTGTCGCCGGCTCGTCTCGTCCGGCCACGCCTACGAGGCCGAGGGCAGCGTCTATTTCCGCGTGCGCAGCTTCCCCGAGTACGGCAAGCTCTCCGGGCAGCGCATCGAGGAGCTCGAGGAGGGCGCCCGCGTCGACGCCGAGCCGGGCAAGGAGGACCCGCTCGACTTCGCGATCTGGAAGGCGGCCAAACCCGGCGAGCCGGCCTGGGAGAGCCCCTGGGGGATGGGCCGCCCCGGCTGGCACATCGAGTGCTCGGCGATGGGCCTGCGCTATCTCGGCGCCGGCTTCGACGTGCACGGCGGCGGCCGCGATCTCATCTTCCCCCACCACGAGAACGAGATCGCCCAGAGCGAGGCGGCGGGCCTGCCCTTCGCGCGCGTCTGGATGCACAACGGCATGATCCGCTCCGAGGGCGAGAAGATGGCCAAGTCGGTGGGCAACATCTTCCTGCTGCGCGAGGTGCTCGACCGGTATGGCCGGGCCGTCCTGCTCATGTACTTCCTGACCACGCACTACCGCAGCCCGCTCGAGTTCTCGCTGGAGAAGCTGGACGAGGCCAAGGCCGCCTACCAGCGGCTGGCCGAGGCGCTCGAGACGGCCGAGTTCCGGATCCGGACCGCCGGGAAGGCCGCCGCGCGCGGCGAGGTCGAGGGCCACGGCGAACAGGTCGCGCGTGCGCGCGAGGCGTTCGCCGCCCACATGGACGACGACCTCAACACGGCCGGCGCCCTGGGCGAACTGTTCGCGCTCGCCTCGGCGATGTTCAGGCACCTGAGCGCGGTCGACGCCGGCCGCGAGCCGCTCGACACCGCCTTCCTCGAGGCCGTTCGGGACACGATCGCCGAGTCGCTCGACACCTTGCTGATCCCGGTGCCCGGGCGCGTCGCCGAGGCGGGAGGAGCGGCGGCGGGCAGCGGTGCGGCGCCGGGCAGCGGTGCAGCGGCCGACGGGGAGGGAGCCCCCGGCAGCGTCGGCGTTCCCCGGGGCGCCGCCGCCGGAGCCGCCGGCGACGGCGGGGGGGCCGCCGCTTCCGTGGCGCTCAGCGAGGCGGGTACGGTCGAGGGGCCGGCGGCCGAGAGCTGCGCCACCGGCCACGTCGCGCTCCCGCCGGCGGAGCGTCTCGCCGACGACGGTCGCTGGGAGGACCTCGAGCTGGTGTACGCCGAGCGGCTCGGCTGCGACGACGCCTCTTACGCCTGTGCGCTGCGCGATCACTACCGGGCGGCGAAGGAGTGGGCGAAGGCCGACGAGGTCAGGGACGCCCTGTCGGCAGCCGGCTTCGAGGTGAGGGACACACCGCAGGGCACGCAAGTGACGAGACGAGGCTGAGGCCGCGGGGCCGGCCCGGCAGACGACGGGAGGCGTGAGGTTCTGATGGAGTGGCTGTACGGACGGCAGGTGGTGGCGACGGCGCTCGGCGCCGGCGTCCGGCGCCGGCCGAGCCGGCTCGCGGCGACGCCGGCCGCGCTGCACGCGCTGGCGGCGCGCCTGCCCGGCGGGCTCGACATCGACACCGTCGACGAACGCGAGCTCGAGCGCCTGACGAGGTCGAACGAGCATCAGGGCGCGGCCGTGCTCGTCGGCGACTACCCGTATGTGAGCCCCGACGAGCTGCTCGCCGCCGACCTGCTGGTCGTCCTCGACGAGATCAGCGACCCCCACAACCTCGGCGCCGTCGCCCGCAGCGCCCTGGCCGCGGGGGCCGGCGGTCTCGTCGTCCCGCGTCACCGGTCCGCCCACGTCACGCCGGCCGCCGTGAAGGCCTCGGCCGGCACGCTCGAACTGTTGCCGGTCGCGGTCGTGCCCAACGTCGTCGCCTTTCTCAAGCAGGCCAAGAAGGCCGGCCTCTGGGTCTACGGGGCGGCCGGCGACGCGCCTCGGCCGTACGTCGAGCTCGACCTGCGCGACCGCTCGGTCCTGGTGTTCGGCTCGGAGGGCCGCGGGCTGCGCCCGCTCGTGGCGCGCGCCTGCGACGCGCTCGCGACCATCCCCATGGAGCCTGCGGTCGAGAGCCTCAACGTGAGCGTGGCCGCCGCCGTCTTCCTCTTCGAGGCGCGGCGGCAGCGTGCCGCCGCGGCCCAGCCGGACGACGCACCGTGACGCGCACCCTCTACATCGTCGACGGCTACAACTTCCTGCACCACCTCTTCCCGGGCGTCGGCAAGGACGAGCTCTTCGCCCGCCGCGACTGGCTGCTCGACCGCCTCGCCGGGTACGTCGCCCTGCGCGGCGCCGGGGCCGTCCTCGTCTTCGACGGCCGCGGGCCGGAGACCACGAGCTCGCGGCCGATCCCCGGCGCCGACGTCGAGATGGTCTTCGCCGGCGGGCGCTTCACCGCCGACACCCTGATCGCGCGCCGCACCGCCTCTCGTGCGCCGGACACCTCGGTGGTGGTGGTCAGCGGCGACCAGGAGGTGCAGCGCACGGCGGCGCGGGCGGGCGTACGCCGCATGACGCCTCGCGAGCTGGCCGCGGAGCTGGCCGAGACAGCTTCCCCCGGGCAGGCACTTGACTCTGCCCCAGACTCCCATACAATGCGCTCACGGCTTGAGGATAAAGTAGACCCTGAGACTTTGAGCAAGCTGCGCCGCCTCAGGGACGAAGCCTGAGACAGCCGGAGCGCTGCGGTGACTGGGCCGTAAGCGGGGCAATTCGCGTACGGAGGTGGGGATGAAGGCGTCGCGTACGGCGGAGTCCGGGCGCAGTACGACCCACTCACAGAACCCTCAACCCTTCAGCGAGAGTTCAGATTACGGCCTGGTGTGTGCCTACCGGCACGGCAGCCAGGCCGCGCTCGATGCCCTCATGCTGCGCTACCACCAGTTCGTGCGCCTCAAGGCGAGCTCGTACTTCCTGGCCGGCGGCGACGGCGAGGACCTCATCCAGGAGGGCATGCTCGGGCTCTACAAGGCGGTGCGCGACTACCGCGACGACCGCCTGGCCTCGTTCCGCAGCTTCGCCGAGCTCTGCATCACGCGGCAGATCATCACCGCCATCAAGACCGCGACGCGGCAGAAGCACCACCCGCTGAACGGCTACCTCTCGTTCAGCCAGGCGCCGGGCGACGCCTCCGACGACGGCGACTGCTCGCTGGCCGACGTCCTGCCGGGGCCGAGCACCCAGGACCCGGTGACCCAGGTGATCTCCTCCGAGGAGGTGGACAGCCTGACGGCCTGCCTCACGCACATGCTCTCCGAGCTCGAGAGTCGTGTGCTGCGGTTCTACCTGCAGGGGCTCTCCTACGAGCGCATCGCCAACGAGCTGGACTGCGACTGCAAGACGGTCGACAACGCGCTGCAGCGCATCAAGCGCAAGGTCGACCAGCACCTCGAGAGCCGCAAGGTCATCGACTAGAGCGCGTCGCGCAGGCCGGGCCCCGGGACCGCGAGCGAGGCCGGGACCGGGAGCGGCGGCGCGAGGGTCCGCGTGACGGACGGCGGCGGGGCCGCGACCTCCGGTGAGGTCGCGGCCCC
>DATHSP010000331.1:0-3667 GCA_035464075.1 Thermoleophilia bacterium
GACCTGGCGTACGCGCCGGCTGTCCACCGCCCACCTCCTCGGACCCGCCGCCCGCGCGACCGCCGGGTGGCGCCAGTCTACGGTATGGGCGCGGCGCGAACGAGCGACCGCGGGTTGCGTGTCCGCCGCGCGGGCGCCGCCTCGACGAGGGCGGTCGCGGGTCGCGGGCTCGTTCCCCGAGTCGGGTCGCGAGCGGGCCTGCCGCCTCGCTCCGCCGCCGCCACGCCGACGCCGTTCGGCTTGCCGCTCCACAGGGAATCCCGTATAACTGACTCCCTCACGCGCGGTGGCGCCGCCGCCGTTGCGCGAGGGAGGACACCACTCGTGGGGCATTAGCTCAGTTGGGAGAGCGCCTGGATCGCACCCAGGAGGTCAGCGGTTCGAATCCGCTATGCTCCACCACCATCCCCGAGGGCTTCGAGTCCGTCCCCTGCCCGCTGTGTGGCTCCCGGCCGCGCAACGTCGTGATCCGGGCGGCCGACCGCCTCGCACCGCCACCACACGCCAGCGCACGCGGGGCGGAGCCGGACCATCTCTATCCGATCGTGCGCTGCCTGCACTGCGGTCTCGCCTTCACCGACCCGCGGCCCACGGCGGCGGCCATGGACGCCTACTACCCGGACACCTACCACGGCGTCGATGCCGATTCTGCGGGCGCCGCCCTCGAGGCGTGGTATCGACGGCGACAGCACCGCGAGGCAGTGCGCTGGCTGCGCCGGCGCCGGCCGTGCCGGGGCCTGCTCCTCGACGTCGGCTGCGGCGGCGGCGACCTGCTCTGCGCCCTGCGCGACGACGGCTGGGACGTTCGGGGCATCGAGCCGGGGGAGGCGGGCGTCGCCGCCGCCTGCCGGCGGGGGCTGGCGGTCGAACCCGGCCGCTTCGATGTCACTCCCGCGGACGGCGGCTCCGGGGACGGTCGCGAGCACTACGACGTCATCGTCTTCTCGGGCGTCCTCGAACACCTGCACGACCCGCTCGCCGCCCTGCGCCGGGCGCGCGGCCTCCTAGCTACCGGGGGCCTCGTCGCTGTCCTCCACGTGCCGCTCTTCGACTCACCGGAGGCGCGCGCCTTCGGCGCGCGCTGGCTTGCCTTGGACCTCCCGCGGCACCTCACGCACTTCGAGCGCGCCACGGTGCCGCGCCTCGCCGCGGCCGCCGGACTCGCGGTCGAGTCGACCGAGGAGTACTCGCGCCGGCACAGTGCCGCCACCCTCGTGTCGTCACTGGCGCCGTCGCTGCAGAAGCACCGCTTCTACCTCGACGAGGGCCGGCGGCCGGCGGCCTCGCAGGCGGCGCGCAAGGCGGCCTGGCTTGCCGCGGTGACGGCGGCCCGCGCGCCGGCGCGCCTCTCCGCCGCCGCCGGGTGCGGCGATCACCGCTCCTACTTCCTGGCGCCGCGCGCCGGCTGAGGCGGGTCGCTACTCCTCGTCGACGCCGATGTCGGTGAGCTGGACCATCGGCGCCTCGGGGTCGAAGCGCACCTCGAGCGACCCGCACTGCGGGCAGACCGGGTGCGCGGCGTCGGTCGTGAACTCGTCGCTGCACCGAAGGCAGGTCGCCGCCACGGGCTGGTGGTCGAAGTGGAGGGTCGCGCCGGCGAAGACCGGATCGTCCTGCGTGAGCATCTCGAAGTACATCTCGATCGAGTCCTCAGTGAAGTCGGCGGCCGGTGTCATGACCAGGAAGAGGTCGGTGACCTTCTCCGCGCCGGCCCCGGCGGCGGCTTCGCGCGCCCTGTCGATGATCCCCTGTGTGATGCCCAGCTCGTGCACCGTCGCCCCTTCGCTCGTGATCGTCTCGGGCGCCCCGGCGTCCGCGCCGCGGCGGCCCGCGGTCAGTTGTACTCCAGACAGGCTGCCGAAGGCCAGCGGCCGGCCGGGCGGTCCGCCCGGCCGGCCCGCAAGCGTGCCGGTCCATACGGCGCCGCCCTCGTCACAGAGCTACGAATACCGTCGATACATATAATCTCACGCACGACTCCCATGCTATCTTGCTTTCCCAGATACGATTGTCGTGTCTCACGCTTGTAGCCGCGCCCGCTTTCTGGTAGAACTCGGCTGTCGATCACACTGCCCGTCCGCGGCTGGGCGGGCGCCGCACCGCGCCCCGCACGTCGGGGCTGCTCGGGCGAGCCAGAGGAGGGATCCGTCCATGAAGGTACTCATCGTCGGCGCCGGCATGCAGGGCCAGGTGCTCACCTGGAACCTCGGCCGCAACGAGGCCGTGAGCGAGATCCTGGTGGCCGACTACGACGAGGCGCGCGCCGGCTTCGTCGCCGGCCAGGTGGGCAACGGCAAGGCACGGGCGACGTTCATCGACGCCTCCGACAGCGACGCGGTGGCCAAGGCGGCCGACGGCGCCGTGCTCGTCGTCAACGCGGTGATCCCCGAGTTCAACATCGCCATCATGCGCGCCTGCCTCAAAGCCGGCGCCGACTACCTCGACATGGCCTCCGGCCAGACCCGCGCGCTGACCATCGACGAGGCCTTCCTCGAGCAGCTCAAGCTCGACGACGACTTCAAGAAGGCGGGGCTCACGGCCCTGCTCAGCACGGGCATGGACCCGGGCGTCACCAACACGTTCGCCGGCAACGGCTACGAAGACCTCGACAAGTGCTTCGAGATCCGCATCAAGGACTACAGCGTCTTCGAGTCCCCCGTGCCGCTCCAGGTCTGGTCGCAGGAGACGTACTACACCGACTGCGCGCAGCCGCCGCTGCTCTACGAGGACGGCGAGTTCAAGCGCGTCGAGCCCTTCGGGCGCCGCGAGCACTACATGTTCCCCGAACCCTGGGGCCTCGGGCCGGTCATCTGTCACGACCACGAAGAGGTCTCGACGCTGCCGCGTCTGCTGCCGCAGAAGTTCGGCGACAAGGGCCTTCGCTACGTCGACTTCAAGATGGGCATGCCCGAGGAGGGCATCGACGCCGACCAGGCCTTCGTCGAGACCGGCATGGCGAGCAAGGAGCCGGTGACGCTCAAGGACGGCAGCAAGGTACGGCCGATCGACGTCTTCGTCGCGACCCTCCCGGCCAATCCGCCGGCCGACGAGCTCGCCAAGCTCGCCCTCAGCGGCCAGATCACCGACATCGGCGTCGTCACCGTCGACTGCATCGGCGAGAAGGGCGGCAAGCCGGCGAGCATCGGCTATACGATCGTCCCCCCCGACATCAAGTGGGTGAACGAGCGTATCCCGGGCGCCACCATGGTCTCCTACGGCACCTCCACGCCGGCCTCCATCTATGCGGAGTTCGTGGTGGAGGACAGGATCACCGAACCAGGCGTGATCGCCCCCGAGATCCTGCCGCGCGACGTGCGCGACGCCTTCATAGGGGAGTGCGGGCGGCGCAACATGCCGATCACACGGCGGGACCACCTGCAGGTCAACTAGGCCGGGGCAGCCCAGCCTTCGAGGCCCCTTCGCCCGGGGTCTCCCTCCCCGTGCGCAGACGCGGGGGGCCTGACGGGCACCTGGGCCGGGTAGTAGAAGATGCGAGGGCCGGCGTGCCGCCGGCCCTCGCATCTCAGCCGACACGCAGGGGAGGTGGGCCCGCGACATGTCGGGACTCGTCGGCACGGCCGGTCTGCAGCCGGACGTCGCCAGGGTCAGATCCGAGCTCGCGCGCATGTGCGAGCTCGTGAGGCTGCCCGGCGAGACCTGCGAGGGC
>DATHSP010000332.1:0-4567 GCA_035464075.1 Thermoleophilia bacterium
CGTGTCGGCGACGAGCTGCAGCGCGTCACGACCCGCCACCTGCGGGCCGGCGACCCCGACGCCGGGTGGGAGACGGCAGGCGTGGAGACCGCGCGCGTCACCCACCTGTGGGTCACGCGCGGGCTCGAGAACCGCGAGGTCGACGAGGTCGTCGCCGGCGACATCGTCTGGCTCGCCGGCCCCGGCGACCTCACGCTCGGCGACACGCTGGCGGCGCCCGAGCTCGCCGCGGCCGCCGTCGCCCTGCCGCCGCTCGAGATCGAAGAGCCGACGGTCAGCATGTTCTTCCTCGTCAACAACGGCCCGTTCGCCGGCCAGGACGGGCGCGCCGTCACACTGCGCCAGATCAAGGAGCGGCTCGAGCGCGAGCTGCGCGTCAACGTCGCGTTGCGCGTCGAAGACCTGGGGCGCCCCGATGGCGTCAAGGTCAGCGGCCGCGGCGAGCTGCACCTCGCGATCCTGATCGAGGAGATGCGCCGCGAGGGCATCGAGCTCTGCGTCTCCAAGCCCGAGGTCATCACCCATCGCGACGCCCGCGGCAGGCTCCTCGAGCCGATGGAGCAGCTCATCATCGACGTGCCCGAGGAGTACCAGGGCACGGTCATCCAGGAGCTGAGCCTGCGCAAGGGCGAGCTGGTCGCGATGCACGCCACCGGCACGGGTCTCGTCCGTCTCGAGTTCTCGATCTCGACCCGCGGCCTCATCGGCTACCGCTCCGACTTCCTCACCGAGACCCGCGGCCTCGGCGTGATGAGCTCGCGCTTCACGGGCTACGGCCCGTGGCGGGGCGACCTGCCCGGCCGCGAACGAGGCTCACTTGTGAGCCAGGCGGCCGGCGAGGTCGCCTCCTACTCGCTCGAGAACCTGCAACAGCGGGCGACCCTCTTCGTCTCCCCGATGGACCGCGTCTACGAGGGCATGATCGTGGGCGAGAACTCGCGCGCCGACGACATGCTCTGCAACCCCACCAAGCGCAAGCAGCTGGGCAACTACCGCTCGTCCACCAAGGAGATCGACGCGGGACTCAAGGTGCCGCGCCCGCTCACCCTCGAGTCGGCCCTCGAGTGGGTCGCCGACGACGAGCTCGTCGAGGTCACGCCGAAGACGGTGCGCGTGCGCAAGGCGATCCTCAGCGGCGAGCAGCGCAAGAAGGCGGAGAAGCAGACGGCTCCGGTCGCCTGACCGCGCCGTCGACCCTACTCGGCCGCCAGTCGCGCCTCCATGCGACGGGCGAGCCCGACGACGGCCGCCAGCGCAGCCATCGTGAGCGCGAGCGCGATGAGCAGCTCCCACCAGACGTCCCCCAGACTGTCGCCCTGCAGCGCCACTCGGTACAGCGGGTCGATGAACCAGTAGGTCGGGAAGATGCGCGCGATCCACTGCGGCCACTCGGGGAAGAGGTAGAAGATCACCGGGCCGACGATGAGGAACCCGGTCCCCTTGATGAGCGCGAACAGCATCTGCGTGTTGCGCGCCGCGGTGGCGAAGACCAGCCCGAGCGCCGTCGACATCGCCGCCGCGACGACGACGGTGACCAGCAACCCGGCCGGCGAGCTGCCGAGGGCGTCGTTCAGGGCGAGGGTCACGAGAGCCATCGCGACGGCGACGACGAAGCCCAGCAGCGCCTTGGCGAGCAGCACCTCGCCGAGCCGCACCGGGGTCACGACGAGGGCGTCTAGGGTGCGCTTCTCGCGCTCGTCGACGACGGCGAAGGCGGTGAGGAAGACGCCGGCCATGACGAGCGCGTACATCACGATGAGGGGGACGAGCCGCGCCGACAGCGGCAGCGTCCCCCCGCCGAAGTCCTCCACGACGACCTCGACCGGGGCCGCCCGGCCCTCGACGACGCGCACCAGGTCGAGGGTCGTGACGGTGAGGATCACGCGGTTCGAGGCGAGGCTCTCGCCGCCGATGTAGAACCGCAGCTCGGGCTGACGCCCGGCACGCAGGTCGTCGTCGAAGCCGGGCGGCAGCACGAGCCCCGCGTCGAGGTCGTTCGCCTCGACCAGGCGCCGCAGCTCGGCGTCGCCGGCGTGGCGCGAGACCGCGATGCCGTCGAGCGCCTCGGCAGCGGTCGTCAGCTCGGAGCCGCCCTGGTCGACGATGCCCAGCCGCGGCGCCGGCTCGAAGAGGCTGGTGAAGGCGACCTGCACGACGAAGGTCATCAGCACCGGCAGGATCACGGCGTAGAGGAAGATCGGCGAGCGCGGCCCGAGCTTCAGGTCCTTGCGGAAGACGGTGAGGATGCGCGAGGCGCTCACGACGACCTCACCTCCTCGGGGAGCGTGACGCGAAGGCCGCTCACAACGTCCTCACCTTGCGCCGCAGCACCAGCAGGCCGGCGCCGAAGACGGCGACGCACCAGAGCGCCGCGAGGGCGAGCGGCCCCCAGAGCTCGGCCCACGACTCGCCGTACGACGTCACGCGGACGAAGGCCTCCATCACCCCGTAGGTGGGCAGCGCCTTCACCCACGTCGCCGTCGACCCGGGGAAGAGCACGGTCACCGCGGGGATGGCCAGCGGCACGAGCAGGACCATGCTGAGGAAGAGGGTGCCCATGAAGTCCTTGCCGGCCGCGCCCGAGATGAGGGCCATGCCGGTGACGATCACGGCGCCGAGCAGCGCGGCCGCGAGCAGGACGCTCCAGCCGGCGCCGAACGAGCGCGTCAGGGCGAGCATGAGCACCGCCTCGGAGAAGGCCAGCGTGGTGCCGAGCACCGACTTGGCGGCGAGCACGTCGGTGAGGCTCGCCGGGGTGACGAGCAGCGCGGTCACCGTGCGCCGCTGGATCTCGACGGCGATCAGGCCGGCGAGCGCGAGCGACTCCATCATGAGGACGAAGAAGGCGAGCAGCGGCCGCATGCGCTCGCGCATCGAGACCTGCTCGCCGGCGCGGTCCTCGCCGAGCACGACCGTCTCCTGGCGCACCGGGAGGACGTCCATCGGGTCGACCCCCTCGGCCGCCCCTGCGGCGAAGTAGACGATCTCGCGCACGGCGCTCTCCATCGCCTGCCGCACCTCGGCCGGCACGCCGCTCTCGACGTAGACGGTCACCGTCACGGGCTCGCCGCGCTCGGTCATGCCGGCGAAGTAGCCGGGGAAGGCGAGGCCGACGGCCACGTCGGGGCCGTGGGCCTCGCCCGCCACCACCGCGCGCAGATCCTCCTCCGAGTCGAACCGCACGACCTCGAGGCCCTGCGTCGCCTGCCCTTCCTGCGGCCCCTGCCCCTCCGCATCGTCCTGCGCCGGCGCGACTTCCCCTTCCCCGGCGCTCAAGCCGAGCAGGGTCTCGGCGAGGTCGGGCGGCGTCACGCCGACGCGGATAGTCTCGTCGACCGTGCCCGGCAGCATCCAGAAGACGGCGATGAACATCACCAGTCCGACGATCGTCAGGATCAGCCACAGCCGGTCGCGGGAGAACTCGCGCAGGTCTTTGCGCACGATGGCCGCCACCAGGGCGGTGTGCGACACGGGGCGCGCCATCAGTCGAGGCCCCGACCCGTCATCTGGATGAAGATGCTCTCGAGGGT
Organism: Thermoleophilia bacterium; assembly: GCA_035464075.1. Taxonomy (GTDB): domain Bacteria; phylum Actinomycetota; class Thermoleophilia; order UBA2241; family UBA2241; genus UBA2241. The sequence continues at coordinate 3,531 of DATHSP010000332.1, forward strand.
GGCCTCCTCGGTGTGGATCGTCAGGAGGCCCTCCGCGGCCACCGCCTCCTTGAGCCGCTCGCCGGTGTCCTCGGCGTCGAGCGCCACCGAGTCCTCGACGATCTCCCCGTCCACGCGCGCCCGCACCTTGACCGAGCGCTTGCCGTAGCGCAGTTTGAGGCTCTCGGGCGTGTCGACGGCGTACAGCTGGCCCTCGTTGATGAAGGCGACGCGGTGGCTGAGCTCGTCGGCCTCCCACATGTCGTGCGTCGTGAGCAGCACCGCCGCACCGCGGCGTGCCTCCTCTTCGATGAGACCGCGGATCGCCTTGGAGGAGACCGGGTCGAGCCCATCGGTCGGCTCGTCGAGGAAGAGGACCATGGGCTGATTGACGAGCGCGCGGGCGACCATCAGTCGCTGGCGCATGCCCTTGGAGAAGCCGGCGACGCGCGTCTTCGCCCGGTCGGCGAGACCGACGCGCTCGAGCAGGCCGGTCGTGTCGACGTCCTTGAGGCCGAAGAGCGAAGCGAAGAACTTGAGGTTCTCCTCGGCCGTCATGCTCTCGTAGAGGTTCTTCTCCTCGAAGCACACGCCGATGTGCCGCTGGATCTCGGGGTCGTCGCGACGCACGTCGCGACCGAGCACGCGGGCGACACCCGACTTCGCCGGGAGCTGGCCGGTGAGGATCTTTATCGTCGTCGACTTGCCGGCGCCGTTGGGCCCGAGGAAGCCGAGCACCTCGCCGGGCGCGACCTCGAAGCTGATGCCCTTGACCGCCTCGCGGTCGCCGTAGGCGTAACTGACCCCGTCGACCTCGATCGCTGGATCGCTCATAGGCGCCTCTCTCGTCGCTTGCGTCGCCGTCGAGAGGTTCGGGGGAGCACAGCTCATCCCTCCGCAGACGGCGAACCCGTCCTCACCATTTAGGACCCGGAGCCGGAGCCAGGCAAGCCGGGGGCGTCGGTGCGACGTGCGGCTGGGTCACGGGAGGAGGCCACGCGTGCATGCACGGGAAGACGGAGGCGACAGGGATGCGGGCGGGGCGGACGCGGCGCGCG
>DATHSP010000333.1:0-6012 GCA_035464075.1 Thermoleophilia bacterium
ACGATGGCGAGGCCCCGCGCGGCGTCGACCTCCCAGAAGCGCGCCCAGGCGGTGCCGGTCTTGCTCGAGAGCTGCTCGCCCGTTGCCCGGTCCTTCCCCCCGACGCCACGACGCATGGGCGGCCGCGTCGGCTCCGCGGCCGGCCGTGAGCCGTACTCTACCGCCGATGCCCCCCGAGGGCGGCGCGCCGACGACGGGCTGGGCTCGCAGCGCGCCGGTCGGCGGGCTGGGCCCGCGGCGCACTCGTGCGGCCTATCGACTCACGGCACGCCGGCGGCGGACAGCGCCCGTGGCGCGCCGTACGGGTGCGTGCTCGTGCGGGCTACCGGCTCGCGCCTTCGCGGCGGCTACCGGCTCGCGCGCACCGGCTGAGGGTCGCGCCGCAGTGAGACCGTGGCCGCTCCGGGACGCGCGTCGCCGCCGCTGTTGAGGCCGTACCTGGCGAGCAGGGCGCGGCGGCGCCCGAAGCGGGCGCGCAGAGCCTGGCGGAGCTCGCGGCGGAAGGCGGCGGCGGCGGCCACGTCGTCCTCCGTCGCCGCCCGCCCCCCGAACAGCACCGCCTGGACGCGCGCCACCAGGGGCGCCGCCTCGACGCCCAGCCTCTCCTTCGACAGCACGGCCAGCTCGTCGAGCGTGTACGAGCTCGGCACCACGACACCGAAGTCCCTGAGCTCGGCGTCGACCAGGGCGAGCGACACCCGGAGACGCCGCCCGGGGTCGGCGTCTCCGAGGCCGCGCCGCCGCAGGAGAGCGCGACCGAACGGCCACGCCACGGCGGTCACGGCGATCGCCGACAGGGCCGCCCACAGCACGAGTTGTGAAGCCCCCGAGGATCGAAGCGGGGCTTGGGACCCGACCGACGGCAGCCCGCGCGACACGTCCTCGCTCAGGCCGCGCGGCACCTCGACGTCGACGGCCTTGAGCGCCGCGCCTTCGCGGTCGAGCCGCGCGGCGAAGAAGGGGTCCCGGAAGCCGTCGCCGGTGGACGACCCGCCCGAACCCGGCAGGCGGCTGCCGGTCGTGGGCTCGAAGGCCACCCAGCCGACCCGGGGGAAGTAGACCTCGACCCAGGCGTGAGCGTCGTTGCTGCTCACCACGTAGCGGTCCTCGTCCACCTTGTCGCCGGTGGCGAACCCCACGGCGACCCGCGCGGGGATCCCGTTGAAGCGCACGAGCACCGCCATCGCCCCAGCGAAGTGCTGGCAGAAGCCGAGCCGCGAGTCGAAGAGGAAGGAGGCGTACGGCGAGCTCTGTCGCGGCGACGGGGTGGTGAGCGAGTAGAAGTAGTAGACGCGCAGGTGCCTCTCGATGCGGAGCACGATCTCGTACGGGTCGGTCGCGTCCTTCACGATGTCCTGGTTGAGGCGGTAGAGGCCGAGCCATTCGAGGTGCTGCGGCGTCGCCTTCATGGCGTCGCGCCAATCCTCCTCCAACGCCGTCGCCGCGCTGTCGGCCGGAGTCGGGAAGGGCAGCTTCGCGAGCCGCAGGACGTGCTCCGGGTAGTCCCGACCCCGACCCACGAGGTCCTCGGGCTTCAGCTTGGGCACCGTCGCGGTGAGGGCGTAGCGCGTGCCGGCGGGAAGCGGCTCCGGGACGCCCAGGGCGCCGTTGCTGTCAGTGCGCACGGCGGAGTCCTCGCCCACGACGAGCGTGCGGGCGACGCCGCCGGTCAGGTAGTAGCGGCTCTCCATCCCGCCGATCTCGTACTTCTGCCGCACGAGCGTGCCCCTCGGGACGAGGTCGGCCGCCGGGACCGCGTACGTGTACTCCCGGGCCTCGGGGTCCGTCTCGAGCCAGCTCTCCCTCGAACCCTTCGCGTACCAGCCGTCCCCGTTGAACCGGTCCAGCGCGTTGGCGCGCCAGTACGAGGCGACCGGCGAGGTGACCTCCATCACCGGCTCGTCCCGGTCCGGGTCGAGCAGACCGGCGTACCCCTCCATCGAGTCGAAGCTGAAGCGAGCGTCGCGGTGGCCGACGTCCCAGGCGCGCCAGTCCTGCCAGGGCGGAGCGGCGGCGAACGACGTCGACCCCGCGACCCACACGGCGATGCCGATGGCCGCCGCCGCGCCGGCAAGACCGCTCGCCGTGTCGCCGACCGTCCAGCGGCGGCGGCCGAGCGTGCGCAGCGTGAGCAGCAGACACGCGGCGAAGAGCAGGAAGGCGACCGGCGAGGCGAGTGTCCTCACCTCCTGGTCGAGAGTGAGCCCGAAGACGAGAGGGACGGCGAGGATCACGACGGCGGCCACGGGCCGACGAAGGCCGATGGCGGCCACGGCGGCCACCCAGACGACGCCGTACAGCACCAGGCCGAGCAGGAGCCTGAGGCCCTCGGCGGCCTCGAGGTCGAGAGGCACGCGGTGCGTGGCGAAGTACGCGACCCCGGCGCTGAACTGCTCGGCGTAGAACGCGAGGTGGTCGCGAAGGCCCTCGAGGCCGGGCGGCGCCGGCAGCTGCACGCGGGCGAGGACCACGGCACCGAGCACCAGCAGGACCGGCGCCACCGGCCACACCCGGCGCCGGAAGAGCGTGGGGAGGGCGGCAGTCGTCGCCAGCAGCGTGGCCCACACGAAGGCCGGCGCCACGGAGGGCGATGCGATGCGGTCGACCGCGAGCGCCGATGTGAGTGCGAGGCCGAGGAAGCTCAGGAGGTAGAGGAGGGCGCGGACCGGCTTCATCGGACCGACGCGTAGGAGAGGCCGCCGTGCTGCCACGGGGCCGAGCCGAAGGCCAGTACGGCGCCGAGGTCGTCGCCGCGCCGCAGCCCGAGGGTGCGCACGCCCGCGGCCTCGAGTGCCGCGACGAGGTGCTCCGTCTCGCTCGCCGGCGCGCGCGACCCGAACGTGGCCGCGTCGACGTGGACCACCGACACCCGCAGCCCCTCGTCGCGCAGGCGCAGGAGCACGTACTCGAGCTCGCGGTCGAGGGCGAGAACGACGAGGACGATGGCGTGAAGCCGCCCCGGGCGGCGCCCGTCGTAGCCCAGCAGCGCGCGCAGCGAGGAGCCCAGGCGCGTGGCCTTGTGGGGAGCCACCCGAGCGAGGCCGTCGAGGAGCAGCGTCCGGCCCTCGACCCCCGGGTTGAGTCGGCTGCGCCGCCACTCGTCTTGCGGCAGCAGCATGGTGACGGTCCTCCCCGCGCGCAGGGCGAAGTCGGCGATCGAGCCGGCCGCCTCGACGGCGAGCTCGACGTTGGTGTCGGGCGCCGTGCCGGCGGCCAGCGAGGACGGTACGTCGAGCAGCAGCGTGACGTCGCTCCCGGCCGGCTCGTCCATCTCGCGCAGCATGAGCGTGCCGGTGCGCGCCGTGGCCTTCCAGTGGATACGGCTGAGCGGTTCTCCCGGCCGGTGGGGCCGTACGGAACGAAGATCGGAACTGCCGGGCACGCTGAGGCCGCGCGGGCCGCGGTCGCGTCGCGCGCTCATGCCCGGGAAGAGGGCACACGAGGAGAGATGGACGAGCCGCGGCGCGACCGTCAGCGCGACCGGCTCCCCGAAGCGGCGCTGCGCGCAGGCGAGCCCCAGCGGGTCCTCGGCCCGCGCCAGCGGCGCGGGCAGCCGATGCACGCCGCGGTGCGCGACGAGCGGCGGCGCGACGACCAGGCGCTCCTCGAGGGGCCGGAAGCTGTCGATCTCGAGCCCGGTGCCGGCGCTCATCACGCCCGCGAAGTCGGAGACGAAGACCTGCGGGCCGGGCAGCAGCGACCTGTTCTCGAGGTGGATGGCGACCTTGACCGGGTCGCCGGCGATCGGCTGCGTGGGGCCGATCTCGCGCCGCCCGCGCAGTCTGCGCGCCGTCAGGGCCACCAGCAGCCACGCGAGCAGCGGCGCGACGATGAGGCAGACGGCCAGCAGGTACAGCTCCCAGGTGCCGAGCACGCGCGCGGCGAGATAGGCCGCGCCGCCCGCGGCCAGAAGGGCGAGCCCTCTGCCGGTCGGCACCACCATCGCTACGTCCGCGGGGCGGGCACGAGCTCGAGGAGACGCTCGATCACTTCGTCCTCATGCAGCCGGTGTACCCGGGCGTCGGGCGACAGGATGATCCTGTGCCCGAGGACGCGCACCGCGAGGTCTTTGAGGTCCTGCGGCACCACGAACTCGCGCCCGCGCAGCAAGGCCTGGGCCTTGGCGGCGCGGACGAGCGCGATGCCGGCTCGCGGGCTCGCGCCCAGGTACACGTCTTTGCTCTGGCGCGTCGCCGTGAGCAGGTCGACGACGTACGCGCGCAGCGTCTCGGCCACGCGGACCCTGCTCACCGCCGCCTGGAGGGCGAGCACCTCGGCGGCGTCGAGCACCGGCTCGATGTCGGCGAGCGGGTCGTGCGTCGTCTGCGCCTCGAGGATCTCGGCCTCGGCCGCCGCGGACGGGTAGCCGAGGCTGAGCCGCATCATGAAGCGGTCGAGCTGGGCCTCGGGCAACGGGTAGGTGCCCTCGTACTCGATCGGGTTCTGGGTGGCGATGACCATGAACGGCGGGTCGATGAGGTGGGTCACGTTGTCGATCGTCGCCTGCCGCTCCTCCATGCTCTCGAGCAGGCTGGCCTGGGTCTTCGGCGACGAGCGGTTGATCTCGTCGGCGAGGACGATGTTGGCGAAGACGGGGCCGGGGCGGAAGGCGAAGGACCCCGTCTTCTGGTCGAAGACGCTCACCCCGGTCACGTCGCTGGGCAGCAGGTCGGGCGTGAACTGGATGCGCGAGAAGCGGCAGGAGAGAGAACGGGCCAGGGCCTTGGCGAGCAGCGTCTTGCCGACGCCGGGGTAGTCCTCGACGATCACATGCCCCCCGGCGAGCAGGGCGACCACGCAGGCGTGGATCACGTCGTCCTTGCCGAGGATCACTGTGCCGACGCTGGCGGCCACCTCGCCGGCGCGCCGGGCGAGAGCGAGCACCTCGTCGGTCTCGAGGGTGGCACTGGCGCGCGTGTCGGCGGACATGTGGCCTCGCAGGTCTCGGACCGGGCTCTGGCCCCCTTCATTCTCCACACGACGGAGGGCAGGGCAACCCCCCGCCGTCACGTCGCGGTCTCCAATGATGGCACCGCAGTGTGAGGACACGGTGAGGAGGGTCGTCGGCGAGGGGCGACGGCGAGCCGTATGGCTACGGTGCACCGACGGGCTGCGGCGGGCCGAACGGCTGCGGCGGGCCGACGGGTTGCGGCGGGCCGCCGAGCGACACCGACGCCGGAACGTCATCCGGGCGAGGCCGTCGTCACCGTGGCGCCGGGGACCTGCGAGCGCGAGACTCGACGGCGGCCGCCTTGCCGCCGCGTGCTTCTCCGGCTACAGTCGGAGTGGTCACATCAGCCGCGATGAGGTGGTTACCATGACGACCGTCGGAATCAAGGAGTTGAAGACGCACCTCAGTCACTACGTCCGCCTCGCCCGGCAGGGCGAGCGCGTCATCGTCACCGACCGCGGGTGCGAGGTCGCCGAGCTCCGCGCCATCACGCCCGTCCACCCCGGCATCCGGGAGCTCATCGACTCCGGCATGGTGAAGTGGTCGGGCGGCAAGCCCACCGCGTTCCCTCGGCGGCGCACCCTGCGCGGCGAGCCTCTCTCCGAGACGATCGTTCGCGAACGCGGGTGATCCTCTACGCCGACAGCAGCGGTCTCGCCAAGCTCTATCTCGACGAGCCGCACTCCGACGACGTGGAGGACTGGGTGACGGCCGCCGATGCCGTAGCCACCTCGCAAGTCACCTACGCCGAAGTGGCGTCCGCGCTCGCCCGCCGGCACGCCGCCGGCAGCCTCAGCGACCTCGGCCTCCGCCTCTCGCTCGGCGATCTCGCTCGAAGCTGGGGCGACTACCTGGTGGTCGACGTCGCCGAGCGGCCGGCCGGCGATCTCGCCGTCCGACACGTCTTGCGCGGGTTCGATGCCGGCCACCTCGCTGCCGCGCTGACGCCCCGCGACGCCGTCGGCGCCGACGGCGTGGCGCTCGCCTCCTTCGATTCCGCCCTCAACCGGGCGGCGGTGCACGAAGGGCTCATCGTGCTCGAGCCCCGCGACTGACGCGGG
>DATHSP010000334.1:0-1603 GCA_035464075.1 Thermoleophilia bacterium
GCTTCACCCACATCCACCAGTCGACCGAGGACCTCGTCAAGAAGGTCAAGATGCAGCGTCTCCTCGGGCAGAAGAACGGCTCCTGCTTCCAGCGCTGCGTCGGCATGGACGCGATCAACGCCCTCTACTCGGTGACCTACGAGTGCGACGAGGCCCGCGGCACCGGCTACCACACCCGCTTCAAGGACTACGTGAGGTTCCTGCAGGAGAACGACCTCGTCGCCGACGGGGCGATGACCGACCCCAAGGGCGACCGCAGCCTGCCCCCGCACCAGCAGCCCGACCCCGACATGTACGTGCACGTCGTCGAGCGCCGCGACGACGGCATCGTCGTGCGCGGCGCCAAGGCGCCCCAGACCGGGGCCTGCAACTCGCACGAGATCATCGTCATGCCCACCATCGCCATGCGCGAGGGTGACGAGGACTTCGCCGTCAGCTTCAGCTGCCCGGCCGACGCCCCCGGCGTTTTCTACATCTACGGCCGCCAGAGCTGCGACACGCGCAAGCTCGAAGGCAACGAGCTCGACGTCGGCAACGCCCAGTACGGCGGCCAGGAAGCGCTCATGGTGTTCGACGACGTCTTCGTCCCCTGGGAGCGCGTCTACCTCTGCGGCGAGGTCGAGTTCTCCGGCGCCCTCGTCGAGCGCTTCGCCGGCTTCCACCGTCAGAGCTACGGCGGCTGCAAGTCGGGCGTCGGCGACGTGCTGATCGGCGCCGCCGCGGTGGCCGCTGAGATGAACGGCGTGCAGAAGGCGAGCCACATCAAGGACAAGCTCATCGAGATGACGCACCTCAACGAGACCTTGTACTCGTGCGGCGTCGCCTGCTCGGCCGAGGGCTCGCGCACGCCGGCCGGCAACTATCAGATCGACATGCTGCTGGCCAACGTCTGCAAGCAGAACGTGACCCGCTTCCCCTACGAGATCGCCCGCCTCGCCGAGGACATCGCCGGCGGCCTCATGGTCACGATGCCGTCGGCCCAGGACCTCGCCGACGAGAAGATCGGCCCCATCGTCGAGAAGTTCCTCGCCGGCCAGTGCGACACCCCGACCATCGACCGCCTGCGCGTCCTCAGGCTCGTCGAGAACCTCACCCTCGGCACCGCGGCCGTCGGCTACCGCACCGAGTCGATGCACGGCGCCGGCTCGCCGCAGGCGCAGCGCATCATGATCGCCCGGCAGAGCAACATGGACCACAAGAAGGAGCTCGCCAAGGCGCTCGCCGGCGTCGGCAAGCCCTGGGACAAGACGGCGGTCAAGAAGCCGGCCGCGACCGCGACGAAGTGACGGCCGCCCGTTGACCGCCGCCGCGACCGTGACACCGTGACCGCCGACCCCGGCACGCCCGACGCCCCCGACGCGCCGCGCGGGTCGCCGCGCGTCGTGTTCTGCGGCGGCTGCAACCCGCACATCGACCGCGGCGCCGTGGCCGCCGAGCTCGCCGCGCCGAGCGGCGGCGAAGAAGCGCCCGGCGGCGCGGGGCCGACCGTGTACCTGAGCGGCTGCCCGCGCGCCTGCGCCTCGGACCACCGCCTCACCGGCGACGAGCCGGGCGACGTGGTCGTCGCCGGCGAGGTCGTCGACGGACGCCCGACGCCGCGGCA
>DATHSP010000335.1:0-2167 GCA_035464075.1 Thermoleophilia bacterium
AACGAGTGCTCTCCCTCCTCACGTGTGTGGCGTTGCTCGGCCTGGCGCCGGTGCTGGCCCAGCCGGCCGACCTGCCGGCGGACGCCCGCTTCGACCAGCTCGTGTCGTTCTCGACCGGCCTCGCCGGCGAGGACCTGGGCAGCATGCTCACCGCGCTGGCACGCGCCGTCGACCTCACGCCGATCGTCGACGACGTGCCCCTGCGGACGATCGTCTACGACATCGGCGAACCCAAGCCGTTCCGGCAGGTCTGGTCGCTGGTGCTGACGCTCAACGACCTCGACTACCTGCTGCAGCCGAACGACATCGTCGTCCTCGGCACGAGCGGCTCCCTGGCCCGCCTGCGTACCGCTGCGCCGGAGCCCGTCGAACCCGGCGAGCCGCGCGTTCAGCGCTTCTACCGCGTGAACAACGACGTCGACACGGTCGTCCGGCTCCTCCGCCTGGCCGTGCCCGACGCCGCCGTCGAGGGGCTGCCGGGCACGGCGGCGGTCGTGGTCACCGCCACCGAGGAGCAGCACGAGGCCGTCGCGGCGACGCTGGCGGAGTTCGACCAGCCCGCCGAGGTCCTGCCACTGGTGCAGCGCACGTACTTCCTGTCGAACTCCGACGCCGACAGCCTTGCCGAGACCCTGCGCGCGACCGGCGTCATCGGCGGAAGCACGGACGGCGAAGAGGCGGGTACCCTGATCGACACCTTCACGGTCGTCGCGGATGCCCGCACCAACAGCCTCATCGTCACCGGCACCGCCGCCGTCCAGTCGCGCCTCGGCGCGCTGATCGCCGAACTCGACGAGCCGCAGCCGCAGGTCAACGTCCAGGTGCGGATCCAGGAGATCACCCGCCGCAGCGCGCTCGACCTGGGCATCGACTGGAGCACCGGGCTCGGCAATTTCACGGCGAACATCCTGTCCGGCGGCCTCAGGTTCATCTTCGACACCACGCAGGTGATCTCGAGCCTCAACGTGCGCGCCGTGCTCGACGCGCTCGAGACCCAGGGGCTCAGCCGCCGCGTGGACGACAGCAACATCACCGTCCTCAACAACGGCCAGGGCACCATCCAGTCCGGCGGACAGATCTTCATCACGCTGCCGGGCTCGCAGGAGAACATCGAGCGGACGATCCCCTACGGCGTCCAGGTCGACGTCACCCCGCGCATCACGGCCGACGGCCGCATCACCCTCGAGGTGTCCGCCAAGGTGGAGGACGTCCTCTCGACCACCAACGACCCCACCTTCCTCAACCTGTCGACCCGCAACCTCACCAGCACCGTCACGGTCGAGCAGGGCCAGACCCTGCTGCTCGGCGGGCTGCTGCAGAACTCGCTCGCGGTCACCCGCCAGCGCCTGCCGATCATCGGCAGCATCCCCGTGATCGGCGACCTGCTCGGCAAGACGGTGACGGAGGAGGACGACATCGACCTCCTGCTCATCATCACGGCGACGGTCATCGACTGACGCCCGACGCACGAACCGTCCTCCAAGGTGCGCGCGCCCCCGATCGCCGGGGGCGCGCCTTCTCGTGGCCCGCGACCGACGGGGCGCCGTCTCCCCCGTCCAGCACGGCCCGGACGCGGGCATGGGGCCGTGCTAGATTGGCGCGATGAAGACGCTGAGGTTCCTGTCCGCCGGGGAGAGCCACGGCCCGGCGCTGACGGTGCTGCTCGACGGGGTGCCGGCGGGGTTGCCGCTGGTGACCGCCGAACACGTCGACCCGTGGCTCAGGCGCCGGCAGGGCGGCTACGGCCGCGGCCGCCGCCAGGTGATCGAGACCGACACCGCCCGGGTCCTCGCCGGGGTCCGCGCGGGTCGCACGACCGGCGCGCCGCTCTCGCTGCAGATCGAGAACCGCGACTGGCGCAACTGGGAGACGATCATGTCGCCCGAGCCCGGCGGCGAGCCCCGCAAGCGCGCGCTGACCAAGGCCCGGCCCGGCCACGTCGACCTCGCCGGCGGCATCAAGTACGGCCACAAGGACCTGCGCGACGTCCTCGAGCGCGCCTCGGCCCGCGAGACGGCGTCCAGGGTCGCCGCCGGCGCCGTAGCGCTGCGGATCCTCGCCGAGGCCGGCGTCGAGGGAAGCGCCCGCGTCGTCCACATGGCCGGCATCCCCTGCGACGGCGGCATGGACTGGGAGCGGCTCGACGCGCTCGACGACTCCCCCTTCC
>DATHSP010000336.1:0-2596 GCA_035464075.1 Thermoleophilia bacterium
GGCGATGTGGATGCTCTTGAGGTACTTGCCCTTGGCCGCCGCCGGCTTGGCGCGCACGATCTCGTCGAGCACGGCACCGTAGTTCTCGAGGAGCTGCGCCTCGGCGAACGACTTGCGCCCGATGGAGAGGTGGATGATGCCCGAGCGGTCGGTGCGGTACTCCACCTTGCCGCCCTTGGCGTCGCTGACCGCCTTGGCGACGTCGAAGGTGACGGTGCCCGACTTCGGGTTGGGCATGAGGCCGCGCGGACCGAGGATGCGGCCCAGCTTGCCGACGGTGCCCATCATGTCGGGCGTCGCGATGGCGACGTCGAAGTCGAGCTTGCCCTCCTGGACCTGCTTGGCGAGGTCGTCGGAGCCGATAAGGTCGGCGCCCGCCTCCTGCGCCTCTCTCGCCTTGTCGCCCTCGGCGAACACGGCGACCCGCATCTCCTTGCCGGTGCCGTGCGGCAGGACCGTCGTACCGCGCACGATCTGGTCGGCGTGGCGCACGTCGACGCCGAGGCGGAAGTGCGCCTCGACGGTCTCGTCGAACTTGGCGCCCTCGAGCGACTTGAGCAGGCGGATGCCCTCGAGCGGGCTGTAGAGATGCGTGCCGTCGATGGCGCGCCGGGCGGTGGTGTACGTGCGGCCTCTGGCCATGGTGCTGAACCTCCTGTGGTCCGAGCGGCGACCCGGGGTCGCCTCCCACTCCTCGCCGCGGTACGACCGCGGCCATGTCTGCAGTGTGCTGCCGGTCGGCGTCGCCGGCCCGCCTGCGGCGGTCGCGGCGCCGACCTCGCTCGCCTCGCCTAGTCGGCGACCTCGACGCCCATGCTGCGCGCCGTGCCCTCGATGATCTTCATCGCGGCCTCGACGTCGTTGGCGTTGAGGTCGGGCATCTTGAGCTCGGCGATCTCGCGGACCTTCTCGCGCGAGACTGTGCCGACCTTGGCACGGTTGGGCTCGCCGGAGCCCTTGTCGATGCCGAGCGCCTCGCGCAAGAGGACGGCGGCCGGCGGCGTCTTCGTGATGAACTTGAAGCTGCGGTCCTCGAAGACCGTGATCTCGACCGGGATGATGGTGCCGTCCTGCGCCTGGGTCTGGGCGTTGAACGCCTTGCAGAACTCCATGATGTTGACGGCGTGCTGGCCGAGAGCCGGCCCGACCGGCGGCGCGGGGTTGGCCTGCCCGGCCGGGATCTGCAGCTTGATGAGCGTCAGGACCTTCTTGGCCACTGCTTCCTCGCTTCGTCGTGCGTCGTCAGGATGTCTTCTTGACCTGGTCGAACCCGAGCTCGACCGGGGTCTCGCGGCCGAAGATCGAGACCATCACCTTGAGGCGGCTCTGGTCGAGGTTGACCTCGACCACCTCACCCGAGAAGTCGGAGAGCGGGCCCGACGTGACGCGCACGACCTCGCCGACCGAGAACTCGGCCTTCTGCTTGGGCCGCTCGACGGTGGCCGTGTGGAGGATGCGGTCGACCTCGGCGCGGGTGAGCGCCACGGGCTTGTTGTTGGCGCCGACGAACCCGGTGACGCCGGGCGTGTTCTTGACGACCGACCACGTGTCGTCGGTCAGCTCCATCTGGACCAGGACGTAGCCCGGGAACACGCGGCGCTCCTGGGTGACCTTCTGGCCGTCCTTCGTCTCGACGACCTGCTCGGTCGGCACGACGATCTGGACGATGCGCTCCTCTTGCTTCATCGACTGGCGCCGGTGCTCGAGATTGGCCTTGACCTTGTTCTCGTGACCGGAATACGTGTTGACGACGTACCACTGGAACATGCGCGCCTCAGGTGATCAGGTTGAGTATCTGGTCGACCACCTCGGAGAAGGCGGCGTCGAGCCCGGCTACGTAGACGGCGGCAATGGCGACGGCGACGAGCACGACGAGCGTCGACTGCATGAGGTCGCGGCGGCTGGGCCACGAGACCTTGCCGAGCTCGACGCGCACTTCGCGCAGGAACTTCTTCAGGCTGCGCTTCTCGCGCCCGCTGCGGGCCGACGACTTGGCCTGGGCCCGCGCCCGCGTCGCCTTGCCGGACTTGGCGCCGCTCTTGGCGTCGCTCGCGCGGCCGCCCTTGTCGGACGCCTTGCCGCCGCCCTGCGCGGGGCGGGTCTTGCCCTTGTTGTTTCTGACGGCCTTAGCCACTCAACCGCTCCGATGATCGTTGGCAGGGCTGGAGGGACTCGAACCCCCGACCCCCGGTTTTGGAGACCGGTGCTCTACCAATTGAGCTACAGCCCTAGTAGACCGGGGAGGCGCTAGCGCGTCTCCTTGTGGACCGTGTGCGTCCCGCACCAGCGGCAGTACTTCTTGAGCTCGATGCGGTCCGGGTCGTTCTTCTTGTTCTTGTTGGTGTGGTAGTTGCGGCGCTTGCACTCCTGGCAAGCGAGCGTGACCATCTGGCGCACGTCTCACCCTTTCTGCGAAAGCACGTAAGGATACCCCGACCCCGAGAGGGCGGTCAACGCGACCGCGACGCACGCGGCGGGGGCCGGCGCACGGCGCGCCAGTATAGCAGAGCGGGACCGGGACGCGAACCGGCGGACCCGGGCCCGGGTGCACACCCCGGCCGCACCGGGGCCGCCGCGCGGCCGCCGGGGCGGCGTT